>CAMTXY010000216.1:0-2839 GCA_947085795.1 uncultured Actinomycetes bacterium
CGGGAACCACGACTTCGAGTTCTTCGGTGGCGGGTTCATCGAGAACTACCTCTTTGACGGCGAGACGGTACGAATCGGTTGCTACCATCCGTAGCGTCGGCCCGTCGAGAACAACGAGAATTCCTGTTAGGACCGGTCTCGTTTCATCTCTACTCACCGCCCGGCCGACGTGTCCTACCATCTCCGATAAGACAGTTGCCGGGAGAGTTGTCTTCTTATCGACCCCGACTTCGGGGAACCGCGGGAAATCGTCCGCTCTCAAGATCCTGATGGTGAAAGATGCCTGGCCGCAGGAAATCGACGCATTCTCTCCTTCCGCCGAGATGGTGACGGCTGCTTCAGGGAGTGAACGGACGATATCAAAGGTAAGTTTCCCAGGAACAATAATCGTTCCTTCACGTTCGACCAATGCGGTGGCCGAACACCTGATGGCTATCTCAAGATCTGTTGAGTTCAGGGTTACGGCACCACCTGACTCTGCTGTCATAAGGATGCCCGAGAGAATCGGAAGAGTGGATCTTGATGAAAGACCTCGAGATGCTACGGATAGAGCTTCAAGCATCTCCCCACGGGCCATAGTTAACTTCATTACGTATCCTCTCTTTAATTCATCTAAATAACAGGCGTAGTAATAAGGGCTGTGGAAGCTGTTGAAAAGCGGTCTTCGCCCAGGTCGTCGCGGGCGTCTCTATTGTGTAAGACCTGTAGATGAAAAGGTACCCCTATCCCCAGGTTTCACGCGGACGCGATTTCATCCACACAACAAGGCGACAATCCCCAAGGTATCGAGGTGTTATCCCCAACGTTCTGAACACATCGAAAAGAGGCACAGAAACTCAACTCTTCTGCTTGATGGTGTTAGTGAGGGTCTGTATCTGGGTGTAGACCTCCCTATCCCCGCTCATCAACTTCTGGATTTTAGCAGTCGCATGCATGACGGTCGTGTGGTCTCTTCCCCCGAACTCCGCCCCTATCCTCGGCAGAGAGAAGTCTGTGAGTTCTCGAGATAGATACATGGCGATCTGACGAGGATAGACGATACTCTGAGACCTCTTGCTTCCAACGATTTCAGCTTGGCTCAACGAATAGAACTTACAGACCTCGCGCTGGATGGTGGCGATGGAGATAGGCCTCATGGAACGCTCAGGGAAGATATCTTTCAACACGTCACGAGCGAGATCTATGTTGACCGAACGCCTCGAGAGAGAGCTGTAGGCGACGACTCGGATCAAGGCGCCCTCGAGTTCGCGGATATTGGAAGCCACACGATCGGCGACGAACGAAATCACATCGTATGGGACATCGAGATGTTCGATTTCAATCTTCCGTTTGAGAATCGCGATTCTCGTTTCGAGATCCGGGGGCTGGATGTCGGTGATCAAACCCATCTCGAAACGACTGCGCAACCGCTCTTCGAGTGTGGCGATGTCTTTCGGCGGACGGTCCGAAGAAAGAACGACCTGTTTACCAGCCTGCTGCAGCGTGTTGAACGTGTGGAAGAACTCATCCTGCGTCTGTTCCTTGCCTTTCAGAAACTGGATATCGTCGATGAGCAGGACGTCGTTTGTCCGGTATTGCCGCCGGAACCCGCCGATTCGCTTCTTGTCGCCAATCGAGTTGATGAAGTCGTTCGTGAACTGCTCCGAAGTGATGTACTTCACCCTCATGTGCGGGAAGCCCTGCTGGACGTATCGCCCGATCGCGTGCAGAAGATGGGTCTTCCCGAGACCGACGCCACCGTAGATGAACAGCGGATTGTAAGCGCGGCCCGGGGCCTCCGCGACAGCAAGCGCGGCGGCATGGGCGAATCGGTTGGACGCGCCGATGACGAACGAGTCGAACGAGTACTTCGGGTTGAAACAATCAGGAGCCTCGGGCGTCTCGGCGTCCAAAGACACCAGCCCGGCAGCCGCATACGGCTCTTCAACCAAGGGAGCCTCTCCGATCGGGGGCGAATCGTTCTGATTGACGGGAACGGTGAACTCCAGGCGGAGAGAGACGCCCGTTACCTGGAGAAGGGCGCTGGAGAGGAGTCCCGAATAACGGGACTCGAGCCAGTCTCGCGCGAAATCGTTCTGGACGGCAACGACAAGGCGGTCGTCGACGATATCCAGCGGGGAGGTATGTTCGAACCACGTCTTGAAGGTCGGCGTGTTGAGTTCCGCCTTGACCACATCGAGCACGTCGGACCAGATACGGTTGGCGTCGTACGCGGGCGCGCTGGTTGCCATTAGCCTTCATCACCTGTCTTCACGAGAACATCCCATCGAGACATGCGGCACCGAAATCCGTAAGTTCTCGCTTGCCGGTCTCGTCAGAAGCGATGAGGCCCTGGTCTTCGAGATATGCGAGGTCGCGGTATGCGGTCGACAGGCCGACCGACAACTCCTTGGACACGAGCGTCGGTCCGGCTTCGCCGAATTCGAGAACGAGCGACAGCACTTTCTTGTGCCTTGTGGTGAGCCGGGGACGCGGTACCTCAGCGTGCGGGCCGCCAGAATCGAGCGAGAGGGGCTCCCGCCGATGAGACGAAGGCGTGTCGCTTCCAACAGCGTGCAAGGAGACGACGGTCCCCGAGCCGAGGTTGTCATCGATAGACAGCCGCCCGCCTTGGTGGGTGAGGAATTCACGCACGATCGGCAGGCCGGAACCCACCCCGCGGATGAATCTCTTCATTGAGCGGGTGGCAGTCGTGAATCCGGGTATCTGCGCCCGGTCCTTGTCCGCAATCCCGGGACCCTGGTCCGCGAAACGGAGCGTGTTTCCGCTATCAAGGACAGAGACGACGATTTCGTTGAAGTCCGCATGGAGAAGGTTCTCCACGATCTCGCGGATGACG
>CAMTXY010000217.1:0-9023 GCA_947085795.1 uncultured Actinomycetes bacterium
CATTGTAGAATACCAGCGACTTCCAGAAAGGATGCGCCTTCGTGAGTGTCCGTACCCGCGCCCTGCGACTCCTCGGCCTGCTGGCTGCCACAGCCATGCTCACCCTGTCCGCAGGCTTCGCCTGGTCCGTCGTCGACGACTACGGTGCGCGCGACATCGTGCCCGGCGGCGTCGAGCTCTCCGACGGTACGCGCCTGTCCGGTCTGCCGAGGAACGAAGCGCGGCGAATCGTCGAGGAACGCGTCGCCGCACCGCTGTTCGAGCCGGTCGAGGTCGCCTACGGCGACGAGGTGAACGTCGTCGATCCCGCCACCATCTTGCGCATCGACCTCGACGCGATGCTCGAGGCCGCGTTCGACCCGAAAGCCTCGGCGACCGTGGCCGAGCGCACGCTGCGACGGATCGGCGTCTCGAGGCGGACCACCGTGACGGTCGAGCCGACGCTTGCGGTCGACAGAACGGCCCTCGCCAAGTGGATCGCGGACGTCGCATCGCGCGTCGACACCCCGCCGGTGGATGCGGCGATCTACATCGACGACGGCGCGATCGTGATGCGCCGCTCGGCCGAGGGGCTCGCGACCGACCCCGCGCAAAGCATCGGCCGGATCACCCACGCGCTGCTCTCAGGAGCCAAACGGGTCGATCTCGCGGTCGATGTCGTTCGCCCGGCGATCGCCGATGAGGACCTGGGCAAGACGGTCGTGGTGAGAATCTCGGAGCGCAGGCTCTATCTTTACGACGGCTTCGATCTCAAGAAGGCGTACCGGGTCGCTGTCGGAGCTCACGGGTACTCCACTCCTCGCGGCTCGTGGAGGATCACGCTGAAGCGCTACATGCCGTCGTGGCACAACCCCGGCAGCGACTGGGCGAAGGACATGCCCGCCTCGATCCCGCCGGGGCCGGGCAACCCGCTCGGCACCCGGGCGCTCAATCTCAACGCGCCAGCGATCCGCATCCACGGGACGACGAAGAACTCCTCGATAGGGACGGCCGCAAGCCGCGGGTGCATGCGCATGCACCGCTGGGACATCGAGGACCTCTACGCGAGGGTCGACATCGGGACGCCGGTGCTCATCGTGTGGTAGGGGTGGCGTGTTTGCGGGTCGCAAGGCCGTCATCGGCACGAACCCCCCAGCGGCTATCGAACATACACGTGCGTTCCGCCGAGATGACACGCCGTGGAACACGCACCGCCACCCGCGGAGTGCGTCCAATCCAGATCCGGCCGGATCATGTGCTCATGATCGGTGACCCCATGCGGGAAGTGACAGCTCTGGCAGGAGAGACCCGCGTCTTTCACGTGAAGCTTGTGCAGCTTCGGCTCGACGAGCACGGGGTCGTAGAAGTTGCTCGTCGACGCAGGCACGAGATCCTCGGTGCCGGTGAAGTAGACCTCGTACTTGTGGCACCTGTAGCACAGGCCTTCCGTCTCGGCGGGCGTGACGCCCCACATCGGTCGGCTCAATAGCGGTGCGGCACGACTCGTGTGGGGACCAGCGGGCTGCGTGGCGTCGCTGTTACCGTGGCAGTCGACGCAGTGGAGCACCGAGGATGTCGTCCAGGCCGGTGTGGCCGGCACGAACGAGCCGGCCGTATTCGACGCGGGCGTGCTGCCCGTCTTGATCAGGTGGAACGATGTGTTGTGCGTGCTAAACTGCGCCGCGATGTCGTCAGCTCCACCGGGTGCGCGCGTCCACCCGGAGTGGCACTTGAAGCAGACCTCGTACTCGTAGAGCACTCCTTCGCGCTGCGTGTAGGCGATGGTCGAAGCCGAAACGTATTCGGTCTCCACGCCCCAGGCGCCCTTGAGGCGGCCGTACACGTCCGGTGCTGAGGCGACCGCCGGCGTCGGGGTACTCGTGGCCTCGTGCACATTATGGCAGTCGGTGCACTCGACATGCAGGTCGAACGGGGCCGTCTCGGTCGACACGTGGACTGTCGAAAGCGCGATGGGATCGCTAGACACGGATGTCGGATGGCGCGTGGCGCCGAGGGCGCCGAGATCGGCGACCACGACCGCCGGTGTGTTGCCCGCCTTCTCCACGCCGCCTGCGCTGTAGGTCACCGGCGCGAGAAGCGCGGTGCCGGACGGGCTGACACGAAAGACCTGCACCGATGGCGGGACGTGGTTGCCGGCCACAGTCTGGCTCCACGTGCCCGCGTTCGCCACAACGAGCTCGGCGCGGCCGTCGGCCGCCGAGTCCACGTCGCCGAACGCGAGAGCGGACGTCGCGAAGTGCTGGCCCGTGTCGTATGACACGACGAACCCGGATGCGCCGAGCTGCTCGAACACGTTGATGCCGCTCATGCCGTTGTCGTTGCGCAACGCCACGACCGTCTCGGTGCCAACGATGCCGGGCAGCACATCGGCGATGACGGTGTCCCAGGCGACGGCGCCCGCCGCGCTCGCTGCGCCAGTGGTCGGGTACGAACCGACAAGGCCCGTCGTCGGGTTGAACAGCGACAGCGTGTAGGTAGCCTCGAGCGAGTTGGCGACCGCGATCTCGCTGCCGGCCGTCCCCGCGCTAGCATCGCCGATGCTCAGGCCGCGTGGGCCGGCCCGCACGCCGTCAACAGCCGTGTAGCGGCGAGTCGGCGGATCGCTCAGAGTGCCGGGCACGGAGATCGACTCGCTGTAGACGCTCACCGATGGTCCGCTGAACGCGGTGACGCCGATGTCATCCCGGTCAGCGCGCGTGAGGCGACCTGCCGCGAGACCCGACGCGTCATCGTCGAGCGCGATTCCGCCGACGATCTCCTCAAGACTTTCGTTCAGCGCATCCCAGCGGTACACCCAAAGCGTGCTGTTGCCGGTCGTCTCCGTGGAGCGCGACACGACGACGACCTCCGGTCTGCCTGAGCCGTCAAGGAACACGTCGCCTATCGCCACGAGCGTCGGCGTGGTCGTGATCGAGTACGTCGAGACCCCCACCCCCGCGAGCGCATCGGGCGTGGCGACCGCAAGCCGCTTGGCGGTCGGGTCGGCGATGAGGAGCTGGTTGACGCCGAGACCCCTGATGTCGCCAGCCGCCATGTCCACCATCGCGCCCGGCACGTCGTACTCGCGCGGGCCGACAAGATCGAAGGGCAGCGTACCGGTGGTCTCCTGCGCGTAGAGCGCAAGGCGGTCGTAGACCGCAGGGAGGCGTCCGGCGTTATAGGCGACGGCGACCTCGAGCTTGGGCGCCTCGGAGGGTGGGAACTTGAACTGCGCGAGGTCACCAGCGAGAGCGCCTACTGTCGACTCGCTCGAATGGCACGTGTCGCACATCGCACGTCCGCGCTTCTCGGCCAGCTTCGGGATGACGCCGCCCCCGCCGTCCGAACGACCCATCGGCGCGTGACAGTTCTGGCATTCGCCGACGGTTCGGCTGCTCTCGGCCGATGGCCATTCGCCGACGACGGTCATCGTGGCCTCTGACACGGCATGACCGGACACGTCGTAGGCGACGCGACCCGAATACGTGGCGAGCTTGTCCGCGTGGCAGCCGAGACACAGCTGGCGGTCGTTGGCCTCGACGGTTAGCGTGGCCGGAGCGGCCGGAGGGAGTAGCCGTGTGGTGATGAGCGGCGCGATCTCGGAGCCGTGCGCGGCATGGCAGTTCGAGCAGATGATGCCGGTGCCGGACGCCGGTGCCGTCATCTCGGTGGCGTGTGCGGTCCGCCGCCAGACCTGAAGGCCGTCCCAGCGGCTCTCCGGTCGAGCGAGGTGACAGGCGGCGCAGTACTCGTCGCCGGTGTAGAAGGCGCGCGTGCTATCGGCGCTTTCGTAGACACGCAACAGCGCGGGGTACGGGTCGCCGGACGGCGTGCGCTCGATACCGTGGCTGTCATGACAAGAGCTGCACTTCTTGGGCGAAGGACCGTGCTCCGACGGGGCCGGTGCGATCGAGTGGGCCGAGGCTGCGGTGAACTCGGATTGGACGTCCGTCCCCGATCCGAGCGCTTCTACCCCGTGACACACGTAGCACAGCCCCGTGTCCGCAGCACCGGTGAACACGCCGACGATCAGCGCGCTGCGTGTGGTCTCCTCGGCCCTGCCTGGCACCGTCCGCGTGGTATCGCTCGCCGAGGTATGAGCCCTGTGACACATCGCGCAGGCATCGGTGTCGCGATCGGTGGCGACGTGAGGGGCGGTGGTGGTGGCGATGGCGGAAGCGGCGAAGATGAGGGTGGACAGCGCGACGACGCACAGCGCCGCCCGCCTGCCCTGTGTGCCCCTGTGACCGCCCACGCCTAAACGCGCGGCGAGGTACTGCCGCATCAGTCGCACCATCCTGTTTCGGTCCTCGGGCTCGCGCGACGCGCCTATGCCGATCCGGCACGCGCCAGCAGGCGCCCGGACCTGCTGGCTGACAGTATATCCCCGCATGCGCCGAAAGGCACGCCTCATACGCTGGCCGAAGTCGCCCGAAGTCGCCGTTCCGCGCTCCCGCATCAGGGCGATACGGCCTCCATCGCAGAGTCCCGAACAGCCTTTGACAGCACCGAGAGTCCACCGACGAAACGCACGTACTCGACCCCGGGAGCGTTGGCGACAAGCGCCGCACGGGCCTCGGGGTGCAGGTGTGAGCTCTCCGTGAGCACCAAGACCGACCCGGTCAGGCCCTGCATCACGCCCCCGGCCAACGCGTCCGGGAAGTCGCGTCCCGTGGCCAGCGCGACTCTCGCGACCGACAGGCCGTTACCGAGCGAGCGCTCGGCGATTCTGCGACCGGTGGCGAAGCGGTCGGTGCCTGCCCACCGATCGACCACCACGATACCGGCGGTCTTGATGCGCGACTCGCTCGCCGGGCTCACCGCCGAAATGCCGCCGAGCAGGTAGACGCGGGTGACGCCTGCGGTCTTCATCGCGTTGATAGTCGCATCCGAGATTCCGGTCGGTGCCGCCAGGTACAGCGGATAGCCCTTGGCCGCGGCGAGCGGTGCGGCGGCGAGTGCGTCGGGGAAGTCGCCGCCTGTGGCCACGAACGCCGTGGAGTCCCACCTGGTCCGTCCGGGCACTTTGACCGTCTCGGCGGCGATCGCGTTGGAGGTCGCATAGCGCGTCGGTCCCCAGATGCGCCTGACACGCGATTCGCCACCGACGACCGAGGCGACGGCCGATCGCACGGTGCCGGAGACTGCGGCGGTGCCGCCGATGATGATCGCGCGGTTGGCCCCCAGGCTCCTGATGCGGTCGGCGACCGCGGTCGGCAGTGAGTTCGGTTCGGTGAGCAGCAGCGATCCGCGGTGAGCGCCCGCGAGCCCCGAGGCGGAAAGCGCGTCAGGCCAGTTGCGCCCGGAGGCGATCACGACCGTCCTGTTGCCGTCAGGACCTACGGGCATCACGCCAGGGTACACGATATTGACGGCCGCAATTGCAGTCGTGAAGCGATTCGGGCCTTCGACCCGCACGGGTGAAGGCGCCACCGGCACGGGAACTGCAGCGACGTTCACCGTCCTGGGGATCCATCCGCCGCTCACGTTGCCAGCGACATCGAACGCGCGGTATTCGAGCGTGCGCGTGCCTGCGGTCGTGAAATCGACAATCGCCTGACCGCCCGCCGAGTACACGATCGAGCCGCCGTTGACCCGATACTCGACCCGCTGGACACCCGAGTGCGCATCGCTCGCGGTGATGGTGATGCGCGCGCTGCCCGTATAGCCGCCTGCGGCCACGTCATCGACCACGCCCGGCCCCGTCACGTCCACGAGCACCGGATGATAGCGCCACGGGTTCGACCACCGGTCGGACCCGGCATCGTAGGCGGCCACATGCAGGTAGTAAGTCCCGCTGCCCGGTACGGTCGTGGAAAGCGGTGGCGCGGCGATGTTCACGCTTCCGGGCACCGTCGAGTTCGAGGTGTCGAGCACCCAGCCGTATCCCGTGACCGTCCCAGTCGCAGTCCACGTGGCGCTGAGCGCGGTCGAGTTCGTCCACACGCCCGCAGGGTGACTCGCCGAGGAAAGACTCGTCATCTGGGGTGCCGCTGGCCACTGTGCCGGCGATTCCCACGTGGCGCCCCCGTTGGTGGTGCGCAACAGATGACCGCCGCTCCCGACGATGACCGCCGTGGCGGCGTCGATCGCGAAGACGTCCTCGAAGGCGCTGGCGACAGGCGACGGCTGCGATGTCCAGGCCGCACCGCCGTCAGTGGTCCTTAGAATCGTGTTCGAGGATCCGACGGCCCACCCGCTGTTCGTGCCGGGTGCGAGCGAAACGCCCTTGAGATCGGTGAGCACGCCCGACGTTCGTGCGCTCCACGTCGACCCGCCATTCGTGGTGCCGCGGATCCTGCCCCCGGCACCGACAGCGACACCGATGTTCGTATTGGAGAACGAAACGTCGAAGAAGGCCACCGTCTCGGTACCGAAGCTCTGCTCCACCCAATTGGCGCCTTCGTAGCGCCACACCACGGACTTGTTCGGGGTCTTGAGGTAGTCGTGCCCGACCGCCCAGGCCCGAGTCTCGCTCAGCACGTCAAGGCCGTAGAAGACCCCGAGGCCATCGCGCGGGTATGGACTCCGCTCCGGCGGCGGGTCATAGGAGCCGGCAAGAAACGGGATACCCCAGCCGCCAGTGCCGCTCGAACTCGACCAGACCGCAGGCTGTGTGTCCTGGGCCCCTCCGACGGCCTGGATCTGCGTGGGACTCACGATGCCGAGGTCGTGAATGGTCGGCAGCACGTAGAATGGATCGGTCAGGTCGTTGGAGATCACGCTCCAGTTCTTACCGCCGTCGGTGGTCTCGAACACGACCCCGGCGGCGGTGACGGCCCACCCGCTGCTCGAATCCCTGAAGTCGATGCCACGGATCTCGTGACCATCCTGCGTGTGAACCCGGCGCCAACTGAGTCCGCCGTCGGTGGTCTTGAGAATCGTGCCGGACGCGCCCGCCGCGAATCCGAGCGACGAGTCGACGAACGTGACGCAGTTCAGCCTGGCGTTGACCCATCCGACATCGGTCCACGCCGCCGCCGCCGGCTCCGCCGAGGCGAGCGGGACAATCGCGACCATCAAGCACAGCGCAACGAAAGCGGCCGTTATGCGCCGCCCCACGAAGACAGAAGTGTTCGTCATGACCGTCCCCTACTCTCTCGCCACCGCCCTTACGGCGCCACCGCCCCGGCAAGCAGTGTCAGCGCACTTCTGAGATCGCTACCCTTGCCCGAGGCGGCCACACCCTCGACGGCCACGAGTACGGCACCGTCGACGAACGCGGCGATCGCCACGGAGCGGTTCGCACCGAAGTATCCCGGCTTGCCTTCGACCGTCAGCGATCTGCCGGAGGTCGGATAGCTCGACTTGAGCGACGAGTCCATCGCAACCTTCGCGGCCGCCGTGTCTTTGAACTGCTCGACGACGATGACGAGCGAACTGATCGCGCCCTGCGAGGTCGGAACGTACTGGCGCGTGAGTACGAACGGGTCGGCCACGAGACCCTGCCCGTTGAAGCCGGGCAACGTGTCCGGAACGTAGATCGCCAGGTTCATGACCGGACCGGTCGGCACCTCGTCGTCACCGCTGCCGCCGGAACCACCGCTGCTCCCGTTGCCGCCCGAACCGCCGAAACCACCGCTGCCTGAGTCGGCCGCGCGGTCGATCGGAGGCGTGCGGCCCGCTTCGACGTCGACGAGCTGCCGACCGGCCCTGCGGTACGTCGGGTCGAGCTTCACGACCGCCGAGAGACTCTTGGCCGCCGCATCGAAGTCGCCAGCCACGATCGCGCTCTGAGCGTCCCGGTACAACAGCGCGAGCTTGGCATGTAGGTCGCATGTCTCGACGCGCGTCGTGACCTTGTGCCGCCCGACCTCGTCGGCAGGTACTTCGAGCTGTTCTGTGGTGTCCGAGGCGATCTCGCCTTCGGTGCACAGCACGATCTCGCCCGTGCGGACGGTGACGAGTTGCTCCTTGCAGCCAGAAGCGGTGATGAGCGCCCCGGCGGCGAGCAAGGCGAGGAGGACGCGGACGATCCGGTTCATGACGGCTCTCCTTCATCACTCGCACGACTCTGCGCCGACGCCACGACCGCGCGTCCGGCCAGGGCCACGCACACGGCGAGCGCGATGACGAGCGCCGCGGACTGCCATATGACCGAGACCTCGCTGAACACGATGCTCGCATACTCCGTACCGAAATCCTGTTGGACCTCGGCAGGCACCCACGTCATCCAGGTATGCAGGGGTGTGTAGCGAAGCACGAGCCACGATGCACCCCCCGCCGCGGTCGTCAGCAGCGCCATCACCGACCCCGCTGCGGCCGGACGAGCATGCACCGCGCCGAGCGCGATCAACGCGAAGGACAGCACAAGCCATCCTCCCACCGTGCGCGCTCCCTCGAGCACGAAGTCGGCGGCGAACCGCTCGCCGCCCGAAAACCCGCCGCGCACCGAGACCGCCACCCCCGGCGATACCAGCGCGAGCACGGCAGCGAGCACGGCGACGGTCGCTCCGAGCCCAAGCAGCCTGGTCCATGGCTGCGACGCGTTGCCGTCCGGCACGGTCGCGTCTCTGTCGAGCGCGATCGAGTCGCGCGACGCGAGGATCAACGCCATCGCTGCGGCACCGGCGACGGTCGCCCACATCACCGGGCCGACGAGGATCGGCTGCGGTCCGAGCATCCCGACCGCCGCCTCAAGAAGCGTCAGCAGCGATATGAGCGCCGGGGCGAAGGCGAGGGCGGACCCCGCCAGCTCAAGCCGCCCGACGGCTCCGAGAGACGTGGTCAACACCAATGCCGCAGCGGCGGCCATCGCGTAGATCCACACGGTCACCGGCAGCCTCGTCAGATCGGGTACCACCCCCGCAAGCAGAACCAGCGCAGCCGCGCCGAGAAGACCCGCACCGCCGACCCACCTCGAGACCATGAGCCATCCGCGGTCTCGCGCTATCGAGACGATCAGCCAGATGGAAGCGGCCCACACAAGTCCGGTCCCCGCCATGGTCAGCTGCTCGGAGGTGAACCGTGTGAGCAGCGAAAACGAACTCGGGCGCTCCCAGTTACCGAGCACGCCCGCCGCAGCGGTCAAGGCCAACAGTCCC
>CAMTXY010000218.1:0-2362 GCA_947085795.1 uncultured Actinomycetes bacterium
CACACCGTTGCGGTCCAGAATCCGCCCCCGGGGCGCATCGATGGGTATCTCCCGCACGCGGTTGTTCTCGGCCAACGCGACATACTCGTCGCCGGAAAGCACCTGCATGCTCCACAATCTGAGCGCAAGAACGCCAAGCACGAGAAGCACTATAGCCACAAGCGCCGCGTAGCGACCTTTGAGATCATGGCGGAAGGTGGACATTCGAGAGCTAATCCTCACCGTGAAGGCCGACCCGCGCGCGCCGAGCCGTCGTCCGAAACGACAGCACGGCCCTCAGCCGATGCGGCGGAAGGTCGTAACCCGCCGCTCCTGCCGCAAGAAACGCGCCAGGAGCGGGAACAGAAGCAGCGCCAAGAGCCCATTATAGACCGCTGCGGGCAGCATGACGCTCGTGAACGCGGCGAAGAAGGGCGCGCCGGCGCCAAGAACGGCGAGAACAAGGGCGTAGCAGACCTCGGCCACCAGACTGGCGATGGACACCACGGTCACGGGGAGCCTCCAGCCCTCGGCGAACATGTTCGTCTGCAGCGAGCCCGTCACATACCCCACCACGCACAGCACGAGTGCTGCCAGGCCGATGGGTCCGCTGCCGAGCAGGTCGAACGCGAAACCCGCTGCGAACCCGGAGGCTGTGCCGGCCCGGGGCCCTTGGAGCAGCGCCAAGGCAATCACGACGAGCAGCAGGGGGTTCGGGACGATGCCGCCGACGGCGAGATGCGGGGCTACGGCCACCTGCACCACCATCGCGGTGAGCAGTGCGCCTGTCGTGGGTACGAAACGGTTCATTCGCCACCACCGGCCAACGGCTGAGGAAGAGTCCCCGTCAACACGATGACCTCCTCGATCCTGGCGAAGCGGGCCGACGGCCGTACTCCGATGCGGGGATACAGGTCGTTGTCCTCCAGCCCGTACGAGCTGACCTCTCCGACCAGTAGGCCTTTGGGATACACGCCTCCCATGCCCGATGTGAGCACGACGTCTCCGACGGTGACCGTGACCTCCCGGCTCACGTACTCCAGCGACAGGTGACCTTCGATGGAACCGCGCACGATACCCTCGGCACGGGACGGCTGCAGCAAGGCGGCCACACCACTGCGCTGGTCCGTGATGAGGCGCACCTTCGCCGTGCGGCCGGTGACCTCCACCGTCTGGCCGAGCAGCCCTTCGGGGGCGACCACCGGCATCCCCAGCCCGACGCCATCGTGACTCCCCCGGTCGATCAGCAGCGTACCCTCCCACGCGCTCACCGGACGTCCGATCACCCTGGCGCCGACCGCGTCGAGCTCACTGGCCTCGGCGAAAGCGAGGAGACGTCTGAGACGCTCGTTCTCGAGGCGGGCTTCCTCCAACTCGGCCACTCGGCTCCGCAGTTCGGCGTTCTGGTCGCGCAGGGCCTGGGCCTCGCTGCGGTTCGTCCCGAATCCGGACAGCCACCCCGAAACGGCTCGCACCGGCGTGAACAGCCAGGCCCCTGCCGCAGCTACGGGGGCGGTGACGCGCTGAACCGTCATGCGGGTACGGTGCAGCGGCCCTGTGTCCCCCTCACGGTAGTAGACCGTCGTGATGATGAGTGACGCGACGACCAATGCCGCGAGCAACACACCGCTTCCGTCGGCTCTGTCGGAGTGGGGGATCTTCACGGACGCGAGTCTATCTCCCTAGCGAGCGCCGGTCAGGACCTTCTTGAGCGCGTCGATCTCCTCAAGAGCCATGGCCGAACCGTCGACGACGTTGGTCAGAGCGTTCTCCGACACATGGACGGCTATGCCCGTCTCGTGCTTGAGGCGTTCGTCCAGACCTCTTAGCAAGGATCCTCCGCCGGTCAGTACGATACCGTACTCCATGAGGTCACTCGCGAGTTCCGGCGGCGTCTGCTCCAGCGTGTTCTTGACCGCTTCGATGATCGCGGCGAGCGGTTCTTCGATGGCTTCCCGGATCTCCTCGGACTCCATGGCGATGGTGCGCGGCAGACCGGTGAGCAGATCCCGGCCGCGGACCTCGACGTCGACCTCCTCGAGTAGGGGCCATGCGCTGCCGATCTCGAACTTGATCTCCTCGGCGGTACGTTCGCCGATGAGCACGTTGTACGCCCGCTTCACGTAGTTGATGATCGCCTCGTCGAACTCATCACCGGCGATGCGGATCGACTGGGCCACCACGATACCGCCGAGGGAGATGACGGCCACCTCGGTCGTGCCCCCGCCGATGTCGACCACCATGTTGCCGTACGGCTCCTGGATCGGCAGACCGGCCCCGATCGCGGCGGCCATCGGCTCTTCGATGAGATACGCATGACGAGCGCCCGCCTGCATCGTGGCTTCGAAGACGGCCCGCTTCTCGACCTCGGTGACGCCGGAGG
>CAMTXY010000219.1:0-6730 GCA_947085795.1 uncultured Actinomycetes bacterium
TCTCCAGGGCGTCTTCAAGAACCTCACAGGCAAAGGACGCCTGTCCGAGGTCGATGTCGACGCGGCGATGCGCGAGATCCGTCTCGCTCTGCTCGAAGCCGATGTCAACTTCCAGGTGGTCAAGGGTTTCGTAGCCGCCGTGCGCGAGCGGGCTGTCGGCACCGAGGTCACCGCGAGTCTCACGCCCGGTCAGACCGTTGTGAGAATCGTGCTCGAGGAGCTGACTGCGCTTCTCGGCACGACGGAGACCCGTCTCGTCCTGCCGAGCCGCACCCCGAACGTGATCATGCTCGTCGGCCTCCAGGGCTCGGGCAAGACCACCGCCACAGCGAAGCTCGCCAACCACCTGCGCAAACAAGGGCGGCGGCCTATCATGATCGCCTGTGACGTCTACCGGCCCGCCGCCATCGACCAGCTCGAGGCGCTCGGGCGCGAACTCGGCATCCCGGTGTTTCGTGGTGAAGGAACCGATGCGGTCAGAATCGCCGAGGAGGGCGTCAAGCAGGCGGTCGCCACGATGCGTGACGTCGCGATCATCGACACGGCCGGTCGTCTGCACGTCGACGAGGAGATGATGGACGAGGCGGCGCGCATCAAGGCGGCGGCGCGGCCCGACCAGATCATGATGGTCGTCGACTCGATGACCGGTCAGGACGCCGTCAACGCAGCGAAGGCGTTCGCCGAGCGGGTCGATTTCGACGGCGTGATCATGTCCAAGCTCGATGGTGACGCACGGGGCGGCGCGGCGCTGTCGGTCAAGTCAGTGACCGGCAAACCCATCGTGTTCGCGAGCACCGGCGAGAAGCTCGATGCGTTCGAGGCGTTTCATCCCGACCGCATGGCCAAGCGCATCCTCGGCATGGGAGACGTCGTCTCGCTGATCGAGAAGGCGCGGGAGAGCGCCGACGAACAGATGACCGCTGACGTCGAGGAACGCTTGCGGAAGGGCGAGTTGACCTTTGATGACTTTCTCGTCCAGTTGCGCCAGATCAAGAAGATGGGCGGGATCGCTTCGCTGCTTCAGATGATGCCCGGTGTGGGGAAACTGAAAGGCGCGATGCCCGACGTCGAGGAAGGACAGCTCGACCGGATCGCCGCGATCATCCAGTCGATGACGCCCGCCGAGCGTACCCGCCCGCAGCTCATCAACGGGTCGCGGCGCGAGCGCATCGCCGCAGGCGCCGGCGTCAGCGTCTTCGACGTCAACCAGCTGCTCAAGCAGTTCGCCCAGACGCGCAAGCTCATCAAGCAGATGCAGAAGGGCGGGAAGGGCAAAGGGCGATTCGGTCTTCCCCCGGGAATGCAGCCGCCGTTCTGACGGTTCACGGCCCTTTTCACCTGCTCGAACCGCGCACGCAGAGCTGTGGCGCGCGTGCAAGATGCGTGCAAGGAAGCGTTTTGACCGCGCACAGGGTATGACGTATCATAAGCACTCGTTTTGCGTGTAATGTGGCCGCTGTGGCCACTTCCGACCGGAGGTGAATCGTTGTCAGTCAAGATCCGCCTGGCGCGTGCAGGCGCTAAGAAGGCCCCGTTCTACCGTATCGTCGCTGCCGATGTGCGCGCGCCGCGTGACGGCCGCTTCATCGAGATCCTCGGCCGCTACAACCCTCGCACCGAGCCATCCACGATCGAACTCGATGTCGACAAGGTCGACGCATGGATCGCCAAAGGCGCCCAGATGACCGAGACCGCAGCCAAACTCTACGCGATCGCCAAGAACCCGGAGACCTCGGCACCTGATAAGGCCGGGAAGCTCTCCAAGAAGGCACAGGCCAAGGCCGCCGAGGAGGCCGACGCTGCCGCGAAGCCTGCCGCCGCCGCGCCGCCGGTCGAAGTCGCCGAGGAGGCCGAAGCCGAGCCGCCGGTCGAAGAGGTCGCCGACGCCGTTTATGAGCCTGCCGAGTAGAAGCCGGACCCACCCATGACACGACAGGCTGACACAGAGACCCTCGTGCGTTATCTGGTCACATCCCTCGTCGAGCACCCGGATTCCGTCACGATCGCGCGTAAAGAGTCCGGCTCCACGGTCACGTACGAGGTCTCGCTCCACCCTGATGACGTCGGTAAGGTCATCGGCCGTCAGGGACGCATCATCAAGGCCATCCGCACCGTGGTGCGTGCGGCCGCGAGCGTCGACGGCGACTCCGTGGACGTCGACGTTCTCGGCTAGCCCGATGTCGCGGGCGCCGTTCATCCCGCTCGCGCGCATCGTACGGGCGCACGGACTCAAAGGGGAGGTCTCGGTAAGCATGCTCCCGGACGTCTCCTTCGACATTCCGGTCGGTCTCGATGTGTGGCTTGTGCCGCCCCCCGCGACCGACCGATCGACGGTCATCGAGTCGGTACGCTGCGGCCCGAAAGGCCCACTCGTCAAACTCGCGGGGGTCGACTCCATCGAGCATGCGTCGACGCTTAGAGGTGTGACGATCACCGCGTCTGCAGACGATCTGCCCCTCGAGATCGCCGAGGAGCCCTTCGATCCGGTCGGCATGACCATCTCGGACGAATCACGCGGGGAAATCGGGGTGATCTCCGATGTCATCGTCACAGGAGCCAACGATGTGTGGGTGGTCGACCACGGGCCTTGGGGCCAGGTGCTCGTTCCTGTCATCGACGACGTCATCCTTGACATCGACGATGCGGCCAACCTGGTTCGCGTGAGGTTGCTGCACGGTCTCATCGACGGGGAGGAGTGAGAGGCGTGCGCGTCGACGTCCTGTCCATCCTGCCTGACATCTTCGAGGTACCGCTATCAGCATCGATGCTCGGTCTGGCCCGCGAGCGGGGAGTTCTCGAGGTGCACGTCCACGACCTGCGGACGTGGACGCATGACCGGCACCGCACCACCGATGATTGTCCCTACGGCGGTGGCCCGGGTATGGTCATGAAGCCCGAGCCGGTCTTTGAGGCGGTCAGGGCGATTCGCGCGCTCGATGCGCGACCAGCACGCACGGTCTTCCTCGGCCCGCGCGGCGACACGTTCACGCAGCGTACCGCCGAGCGCTACGCCGGTATGGAACGCTTGTTGCTCGTATGCGGCCGTTACGAAGGCTTCGACGAGCGTGTGTACACGCTCGCCGACGAGGTGGTCTCCATCGGCGACTACGTTCTGACCGGGGGTGAACTCCCGGCGATGGTCATCGTTGATGTCGTCACGAGGCTGCTTCCAGGGGTCCTCGGCCACGAAGATTCCACAGAAGAGGAGTCGTTCACGACGGGACTTCTGGAGTATCCTCACTACACCCGTCCGCCGGTTTTCGAGGGCATGGAGGTCCCGGGGGTCCTGCGCAGCGGGGACCACGGGCGTATCGCGGCCTGGCGGCGCGAACAGGCAGTACGTATCACCGCACGCCTCCGGCCCGATCTGGTCGAGACGGCCGCACTGACAGAGACCGAACGGGTGATCGCCCGCGAGGAGTCCGAGAGGAGTACCGAGGAGTGACGAACGAGGAAACGGACGTCGAGGTCATCAAGGTTGACATGCGCGTCGACGCACCCCCGGAGGACAGCGCCAGGCCCGCCGCCGGGTTCAGCCGGTGGTTGCTGGAGACAGCGGTCATGGTCGGGTTGGCGTTTCTTCTCGCCCAGGGCATCAAGACGTTCGTGGTACAGCCGTTCGTGATCCCGACCGGGTCGATGGAACCGACCATCATGATCGGTGACCGTGTGCTGGCCGAGAAGTTCACCTATCGGTTCTCGGCCCCCGAAGTCGGTGACATCGTCGTGTTCGAAGACCCGGCCGGTATCTACCCGCAGCTCATCAAACGGATCGTGGCGGTGGGCGGACAGACCATCGACGTTCGGGATGCCAAGGTCTACGTCGACGACAAGCCGCTGCTAGAGCCATACGTCCATTCGCTGCAGACGGAACTCAGCGGTATGGCGTTGCCGATCGTCATCCCCGAGGACCAGGTGTGGCTGATGGGGGACAACCGGCCAAACAGTCAGGACAGCCGTGTCTTCGGCCCACAGCCGATTTCCATGGTGAAAGGCCGTGCTTTCGCAATCTACTGGCCGATCGACCACATCGGCGGATTGTAGCGTTGCATCGCGGCTCCGGCCTCGTCTATACTACTCACTCGTGTCCGTCGGCCCACAGTGCGGTCGTGGTAGGCAGCGGAATCGAATCGTAGAAGGAATCCCATGGACATCATTCGCGCCATCGAACAGCAGCAGATTCGCGACGACCTCCCGGCGTTCCAGGTCGGCGACAACGTGAAGGTCCACTATCGCGTCGTCGAGGGGGCCCGTGAGCGTATCCAGGTCTTCCAGGGCGTGGTCATCAGCCGTCACGGCTCGGGCAACCGTGAGACGTTCGCCGTTCGTAAGATCTCCTTCGGTGTGGGCGTTGAGCGCAAGTTCCCCGTTCACTCCCCGAAGATCCAGACGATCGAAGTCATCGGTCGCGGCAAGGTTCGTCGCTCCAAGCTGTACTTCCTGCGGGACAAGATCGGCAAGGCCGCTCGCCTCAAGGAGAAGTCCTACTAGACCTGAGCCGGTCGACCCGTCGCGAACCGGAGTCACCGTGGACCGACTGACCGTCGCAGAGCGCCGGACACACCTGGTGGAAACGCCCGTCGAGCGCTTGCGGGCTGTCATACGCGCATACGAGACGGACGAGCGTGTCGGTGTGAAGACGGCGATCGCGATCGCACGCTCCCGGTTGACCAGGGAGCAGACCGAGTCTCGCCGCCTCACTCGCCTCTCACGTCTCGAGGCCGAGCTGCACGCGGCCGGTACGACCGCCGTCGCAGGCGTCGATGAGGTCGGCCGCGGTGCCCTCGCCGGCCCGTTGACCGCCGGTGCCGTCATCCTCCCACCCGGCATCCGGATACGCGGCCTCGATGACTCCAAGCGCCTCAAGCCCGAGCGCCGCATCGCCATCGCCGAGGAGATCAGGGGGCGCTGTGTCGCCTGGAACGTCGCGCATGTGTGGCCGGAGGATATCGACCGCCTCGGCATGACCGCAGCGCTACGCCGGGCGGCGAACGAGGCGCTCGCGGGGTTGCGACCCGCTCCAGACCACGTCCTCCTCGATGGGCTACCGCTGGGACTTGACTTCCAGGAGACTGCGGTCGTCTCCGGCGATTCGTCTGTCGCAGCTATCGCGGCTGCCTCGGTTGTGGCCAAAGTCGCCAGAGACGAGCTCATGGCGAAGCTCCACGCCCGCTTTCCGGTGTACCATTTCGCCCTCAACAAAGGCTACGGCACCACCGGACATGTCGCCGCCATCCGCATCCACGGCCTCACTCCGTTGCACAGGCGCTCGTTCGCGCCGTGCGCCGAGACGATGCGGCTGTTCTAGGTACGGTTCGGGTAAGAGTCTGGTTCGACGCGAGGTCCACACTCCTCTCACGCACATCGTCGTAGAGGGGGAGGACCATGGACACCAAGGACATCGGACGACGCGGTGAGGACGCTGCTGCAGCGTTCCTCGAGCGCTCCGGGATGACGATCGTCGAGCGCAACTGGCGGTGCAAGACCGGTGAGATCGACATCGTCGCGCTCGACGCCGACGAACTCGTCTTGGTCGAGGTGAAGACACGTAGGGGGGTCTCAGCGGGCACTCCGGAGGAAGCCGTCTCTTCGACGAAGCAGAAGCGTCTCGTCCGTCTCGGGCGGGCGTACATCGCGTACGCCGGACTCACGGAATCCCTGGTCCGCTTCGACGTGATCGCCATTCAGGTCATCGCCGAGGACCGCGCGCTGCTTCGACACCGACGCGCGGCGTTCATCGCATCGTGAACGCGCAGGGACATGCGCGTGTCGCGACCGCGACTATCGTGGGGACGGATGCCGTGCCGGTCGAAGTACAAGTCGACGTCGGACCGGGTCTGCCCGCTTTCCACCTGGTCGGACTCGGCGATACTGCGGTTCAGGAGGCACGGGAACGGGTCCGGTCAGCCGTCCGGGCATCCGGGTACAGCTTTCCGAACGCCCGCGTGGTGGTGAACCTCGCGCCGGCACCGCTGCGCAAACATGGGACCGGTTTCGACCTGCCCATCGCCGCAGGCCTGCTGGCTGCCACCGGACAACTGCCTCGCGCGGGGTTGTCCGGCTCGATGTTCGCAGGCGAACTCTCCCTCGACGGTCGCGTCCGTCCGATTCCCGGCCTGCTCGCACACGTTCTGTGCGCAGGACGCGCAGGACAGAGGTTCGTCGGACCTTCTTCGGCGGTGCGCTACACCACGCTGTTGCCAGATCTCGAATTCGCGTTCCTCGACATGCTCCGGCAACTCGATCCACATGCGGCTCGCTCTCGGTCCGAAGCCGTTGAACCTTCAGAATCGGTGGGCTGGACGGCGCAACCCGACCTTGAGGACGTCATCGGACACGATCTTGCCCGACGGGCGCTCATGATCGCCGCGGCTGGCGGGCACAACATGTTGCTCGTGGGTCCGCCGGGATCAGGAAAGACGATGCTGGCGAGACGGCTCCCGGGGCTCTTGCCCGATCTCGACGAGCCGGAACGTCTCGAGACCGCGCTCATCCACTCGGTCGCAGGGCTCGACGAAGGCGTGTGCCTGGCCGGGGTGAGACCCTTCCGCTCACCGCACCACTCGTGCTCGCTAGCGGGTCTTGTTGGAGGCGGCGTGCCCCCGCGGCCCGGGGAGGTGTCGCTGGCTCATCACGGTGTGCTATTCCTCGACGAGATCGCCCAGAACGCCATCGAGAGTGCCCTCGGCACCCGTGCGCCGGCGATCCTCCGTCCCACCACCGACGCGAA
>CAMTXY010000220.1:0-26472 GCA_947085795.1 uncultured Actinomycetes bacterium
AGAAGTACAAACTTTACAACCTCATCGCACGACGGTTCCTGGCGACATTGTCCGATCCCGCAGTGCTCGAGAGCACCAAGGCGGTGCTCGAGGTCGGCAGCGAGCGGTTCGTCGCGCGCGGTGACGTCGTGGTCGTTCCGGGCTTTCGCGCCGTCTACCCGTACGGTCTCAAGAGAGACGAGCACCTACCCCCGCTCGCCGAAGGTGGTGTGTGCGCGTTCGCCGGCGCCGAACTCGATGCCAAGCAGACGCAACCGCCGGCGCGCTACTCGCAGGGCAAGCTCATCCAGGAGATGGAGAAGCGTGGGTTGGGCACGAAGGCCACTCGGCACGACATCATCCAGACGCTCTACGACCGCAAGTACATCACCGGCGACCCTACCGAGCCGACATGCAAGGGCCGGTCGGTCATCGACGCCCTCGTGTTACGGGCCGAACGCATCACCGACCCCGGGATGACCGCCGAACTCGAACGCGAGATGGATGACATCGCGAACGCCCGTGACACGCGCGAGCAGGTCGTCGGCCACTCGCGTCGGATCCTCGCCGACGTGATGAGCGTGTTGCTCGAGAGCGTGCCTGACGTCGGCGAGGCGCTCAAGGCCGCCGCTGACGAGGATGCGAAGGTCGGCACGTGCCCGAAGTCCGGCGACGACCTGCTCGTCAAGTACTCGCCCAAGACCCGCGCGTTCTTCGTGGGCTGCCAGGGCTACCCGAAGTGTTCGGTCACCTATCCACTGCCGAAGAACGCGAGATTCGCGGCGGTCGAGGAGTTGTGCGCCGAGTGCGGTTCACCGCAGGTCAGGGTCTTGCAGTTCAAGCGTCCGACGCGCGTGATGTGCCTGGCGCCCGACTGCCGGACCAAGAAGGGTCCCGAGATCGAGGTGGGTCGCTGCGTGCAGTGCGGCGGCGGGCTGCGCGTGCAGTACTCGCAGGTGGGCAGCCGCTACGTCCGTTGCGAGAACTACGAGGCTAAGACGCACCCGGTGTCCTACCCGCTGCCGCAATCGGGCGAGCTCGAGCCGACGGACGAGACGTGCGAGCCGTGCGGCGCCCCCAAGATCATCGTCCACACCAAGAAAGGTCCGTGGAAGATCTGCATCGACCCGGATTGTCCGGAGCGCGCCGAGTCCAAGAAGAAGGCTGTCGCACGCAGGGGCGCGAAACGCGCCGGGACGGTCAAGAAAGCCCCTGCAACACGCAAGAAGGCGGGCTAGACCCCTTACTGCGGAGGTGCCCCGTGAAGATCGCTGTGATCCAGCATCGCATACGCCCGACACTCGCCGAGGACGCCGACGCGCTCTCCTCGGGTGTGATGCACGCATGCGACGAGGGGGCCCGCGTGGTCGTGTGCCCGTGGGTGCCGTCGATCGCCGCAGCCGACGTCGCACAACGCGCGTCGATGATCGAGACGTTCTCGAGTTGCGGAGAGGGCACGACGCTCCTGCTCGCCTTCAGAACCCCTGAGCCTACGTCCAGTGCCCGCATCAAACAGACGCCGCTCGGTCCGACGGCGCTCATGCTCGGCGACGAATGCATCATGCTTTCCTCGTACGAGGCGGCTGAAGCGGCCGGCGCGCGCGCCTGGGTGTGGCGTCCGCTTTCCGAGAGCGACCTGCAGGCCGAAGCGGTGCTCGAACACGCGATCGCAGCGAGCGCCTCATATGTCGGCCTGATTCTCGTCTCGGAGTCGACGGGCGCGGATCCGGGCGAGATAGGCCACGGCTCGAGCGCGGTGCTCTACCTCGGCGACGTCATCGCAGAGGCGTTCGCTGCCGACGACATGATCATGGTCGACATCGACGCCCCGGTCCCTGCTCCCGAGCCTCGGGAACCGCTTCCCGCGCTGCCTCCCATCCTCGAGCAACGTCTCGCGGTGCACGAAGGGCGCAAGGCGAGTTTCGGATATCTCGCCGACCTGTCGTGAACAGATCCGGACGTCTCCTTCGACCGGAGGTGGGCGTGGTAGAATCCTCGGCGTGACGCGTTCGCGGCGACGCATCGGCGGCATGCGCCGTCGCTTCACGCTGCCGGGTGTGACGGCAGGCGCGCACCCGGTCGGGAGGGGAGAGGATGTCGTTTCCGAGAGTGACCGTCGTCGGGGCGGGCCAGGTCGGCGCCACTACGGCGTTCCTGCTGCTCGAGAAGGGTCTGGCAGACGTCGTACTCATCGATGTCGCCGAGGGTCTGCCGCAAGGCAAGGCGCTCGACATGATGCACAGCCGCTCGGTCGAGCAGTTCGGGCCCGTGGTCACAGGTACGAACGACTACGCAAAGACCGCCGGTTCCGATGTGGTGGTCGTGACCGCCGGACTGCCGCGCAAGCCCGGGATGACTCGCGACGATCTGATCGCTGCGAACTCGGCTATCGTGCGTTCTGTGGTCGAGCAGGCGACGGCGGTTTCCCCCGACGCGCTGTTGCTGCTGGTCACCAATCCGCTCGATGTGATGACATACCTGGCCAGACGGGTCTCGGGCTTTCCGGCCGAGCGCGTGATAGGTATGGGGGGCGTGCTCGACTCGGCCCGCTTCGCCTACGCGATCGCCGATCGCCTCGATGTGCCGGTCACGAGCGTCGACGCGCTTGCGTGCGGGGCGCACGGGGACGCGATGGTGCCTCTGCCCGCTCACTCGCTCGTGGCGGGGACGCCGCTTACCGAGATGCTTCCAGCCGCCGAGGTCGACGAACTCGTCCGCTGCACTGTGTTCGGCGGGGCCGAGGTGGTCGGTCTGCTCAGAACCGGCAGCGCCTTCTACGCGCCGGCGGCCAGCGTCGTACGCATGATCTCGGCGATGCTCGGCGGAGAGTGCGCTCCGCTGTCGAGCTGCGTGTACCTCACCGGTCAGTACGGCATCTCCGACGTATATCTCTCCGTCCCGGCCGTGTTGGACCGCTGCGGCGTGCGGGAGATTCCCGAGATCGATCTGAGCCCGGCCGAACTGACAGCGCTCCGGGCCTCGGCCGCTAGCGTCGTCGAATCGCTGCAGGCGCTCGGGTTGCGGAACTGAACACGGTGGTCGATGTCGGCCGGATATCCGCAGCGGTCCACGACGCGGTCCTGCGCGCCGCGTGCGAGCTGCGTCCCGACGTGCGGGCCGCACTCGCTCTCGCGGCTGTCGCGGAGCGCTCGCCCCGGGGCAGGCGGGTGCTCGAACAGCTCGTGCGCAACGCCGAGATCGCCGCTTCCGACCGTGTGCCGCTGTGCCAGGACACCGGCACCGTATGGGTCTGGGTCGAACTCGGCGCCGAGGAGTGTCCCGGCGAGCCGCTGCAGCCTGTGGTCGACGCCGCGATCGCCTCGGCGTACGCGAGCGGGGGGCTGCGCACGAGCGTGGCTCGCGACGCGCTGTTCGACCGCTCGAACACAGGGGACAACACTCCGGCGCTCCTCGATGTGACGCTACGCCCCGGCAAGGGAGCGACGGTGCACGTCATGCTCAAGGGTGGGGGTTCCGACAACGCGTCGGCGCTTCGCATGCTGCCGCCCGGCGCCGGGGCCGATGGCGTACGACAGGTGGTTATCGAGTCCGTCGAGGCCCAAGCGAGTTTCGCATGTCCGCCGCTGCTCGTCGGCGTCGGCGTGGGAGGCGGGTTTGACAAGGCCGGCTGTTTGTCGAAGCGAGCGCTGTTGCGGCGCATCGGCGATCCGGCGCCCGACGCGGGTCATGCCGCGTTCGAGGCTACGCTGTTGCGCGAGATCAACGCGACCGGTATCGGGCCTGCGGGGTTCGGCGGGGACACGACGGCGCTGGCCGTTCACGTGCAGACCGCCCCGTGTCACATCGCATCGCTTCCCGTCGCCGTCAACATGGGTTGCTGCGCGATCAGGTCGGTGAGCGTGGATGTCGCCTGAGGCGACCGGCGGCGCGCACCTACAGACGCATGAAGCAGTCGAGCTGTCGCGGGGCGCGTACCGTCGTCTGGCGGCCAACACGCGATTCCGGCGGCTGTGGTTCAGCCAGTTCGTGAGCGGGGTCGGCGACTGGCTCGTGATAGGTTTTCTTCTGCCGCTGGTCACCACGCTCTCAGGCGGTTCGGCGTTCGCGGTCGCCGGAATCCTCATTGCCAAGATCATCCCGGCGCTCGTGTTCTCCTCGGTCATCGGGGTGTTCGTCGACCGCTTCGACCGCCGCCGGACGATGATCGCGGCTGATCTCGTCCGCGCGCTACTCACTCTGGGGCTGCTTCTTACCAACAGCCTCGTGCTGATCTATCTCGTGGTGCTGCTCATGGAGATCGCGTCGCTGTTCTTCTTCCCGGCGAAAAGCGCGCTCATCCCTTATCTGGTCGACGAGAACGACGTGACGGCGGCCAACGGGCTCTCGTATATGACGCAGCAGGCGAGCATGCTCGTGGGGCTCGTTGCATCCGGTGCGATCCTGGCAGGATTCGAGGCTATTGTCCGCAGCGTTTTAGCCGCTGAACTCCCGATCGTGACAAGTCTGGCGGGCCTGTTTGCGCCCGCCCTGCTCGGGCCGCGGGCAGGTGTGTTCATCAACACGCTTTCATTTCTCGTCTCGGGCGCCATGATCGCCGGTATCGGCGTAGCGGCTCGCGCATCCCGTGCCGACGGGCGTCTCGATCTGCGTCTCATCGGCAGTGATGTGCGCGAGTCCTACCGTTTTCTGCGCGAACATGACGAGCTCCGCGGGTTCCTCTTGACCATCGGACTCGCGATCCTCGGCGGCGGGACGATCATCCCGGTAGGACTCGTCCACGTGCAACAGAACCTGAGTGGCGGGGGCGCGCCGATCCTTGACCGCCTCGAGTTTCTAGAGCGTCTCACCGCCGCACCGCAGACGTTCATGCTAGTGTTCCTCGCGCTTGGGATGCTTTCCGGCGCACTGCTCGTGCCGAGGCTCGTGCACCGCATGTCGCTGCAGATGCTGTTCCTCGGCGGCGTGGGCGGGTTCGGCCTGATGATGCTTGGGTTCGCGAGCGTGTCGACGTATGCGGTGGCCGGGGTGTTCGGCGCCGCGGCCGGGTTCTGCATCGCCATCGTGACGGTCGCCGGCAACTCGTATGTGACCAGCACGGTCGCCGACGAGATCCGCGGGCGGGTGTTCACGGCGATGGAGTCGCTCATCCGGGTGGCGCTCCTGCTATCGATGATCGTCATGGCGCCGCTCGGCGACTTCGCCGCAGGTCTCATCAAGCGATTCGTCGAGGCACGCGACATCGCGCCGACGGATCTCGTGATCACGGGATCCCAGGTCGCGCTGCAGCTCGCCTCGCTCGTGGTGCTCGTCGCCGCGGTGTATGCTGTTCGGACGTTGAACTGGCGCCGCTGCAGGGAGGAGTGCGCTGATGTCTGAGCCGCTCGCCATCACGCTGCCTGTCTCGCGCGACGAACTGGCATCGCTGCGCGTCGGCGACGAGGTGCTGCTGTCCGGCCCCGTCTACACGGCGCGCGACGCGACCCACGAGCGTCTTGTCGCGCAGCTCGACGCGACCGCCGGCTTGCTGCCGTTCGGTCTCGAGGGGCAGGTGCTCTTCTACGCCGGTCCGACACCGCCCGCCGCAGGACGTCCGGCCGGTTCGGTTGGTCCGACCACCGCGTCGCGCATGGATCCGTTCACGTCACGTTTGTTGGCGGCCGGAATCGTTGCCACCATCGGCAAGGGCGCTCGTTCCGACGCGGTCCGGCGGGCATGCGCGAAGATCGGCGCGGTGTACTTCGCCGCGGTCGGCGGCTCGGCGGCGTTCCTCGCCACGCGAGTCGCGGCAGCCCAACCGGTGGCGTACGCGGACCTCGGCGTCGAGGCTCTCGTGCGCCTCACGCTCATCGACTTCCCTGTTGTCGTGGCCATCGATACCGAGGGCGGAGACCTGTACGCCACCGTCGCCGGACAATGGCGGGAGAAGACGGGAGCGGTGACGTGAGCGCACGCGGCGTCTTCATCACGTTCGAGGGCGGTGAGGGCTGCGGCAAGTCGACGCAGATCGGCCTGCTCGAAGCGGTGCTCGCCGGTTTGGGTCTCGGCGTCGTGGTGCTGCGCGAGCCCGGCGGGACCGACCTCGGCGAAGTTGTCCGCGCCATCCTGCTCGATCGTGCCCACGACGCGATGAGCGCGCGCGCAGAGCTGTTGCTCTACGAGGCCTCACGCGCGCAACTCATCGTAGAGCGCATCAGGCCGGCGCTTGCGATCGGCGAGGTCGTGGTCTGCGACCGCTTCACCGATTCAACGCTCGCCTACCAGGGGTACGGGCGCGGTCTGCTGCTCGAGGAGATCGCGCAGCTCAACCGTATGACCACCGGCGGGCTGACCCCCGACCTCACGGTCATGCTCGACATCGCACCTGTGATCGGCCTCGCGCGCGCCACGCATGGCGGGACCGACCGCCTCGAGGCCGAGGACGTCGGGTTCCACGAGCGGGTCCGACGCGGTTTCCTCGAGCTTGCCGCAGCCGACCCGGCGCGGTGTGTCGTGATCGACGCGTCCGGTACGGCCGAAGAGGTGCACGCCCATGTCATCGACGCCCTGCGTCGCATCCCCGTGATCGAGGTCCTGCTGGAACGGAGCCGCAGGTGAACCGAGCCTGCGTCTGGGACGACCTTATCGGGCAGCACCGCGCCGCCGACTACCTGCGTGCCGCGGTCATCGGCGGCTCGGTCGCCCATGCCTACCTGTTCGTTGGCCCACCCGGCGCCGGAAAGAAGACGGCTGCCAAGGCACTCGCGTGCGCGATGTTCTGTGACGACGACGGCTGCGGGTCGTGTCGTACGTGCTACCGGATCAAGCGGGGCCTACATCCCGACGTGCGCGTCTTCGAGCCCGAGGGCACGGCGAGCTACCTGCTCGACGAACAGATCCGCCCACTCATCCATGACGTCCACCTCAAGCCGGTCGAGGCCTCCCGCAAGGTCTACGTGCTGGCCCAGGCCGACCTGATGCGCGACGCCACCGCAAACGCGTTCCTCAAGACGCTCGAGGAGCCGCCTTTGAGCGTCGTGATCGTCTTGCTGGCGCCGAGTTACGACTCGGTGCTGCCCACGGTCGCATCG
This sequence comes from uncultured Actinomycetes bacterium, assembly GCA_947085795.1. Taxonomy (GTDB): domain Bacteria; phylum Actinomycetota; class Coriobacteriia; order Anaerosomatales; family UBA912; genus CAMTXY01. The sequence goes on from CAMTXY010000220.1 coordinate 7,008, forward strand.
CGCTGTCTCGTCGTGCGGTTCGCGCAGATTCCTCCGGTCACAGCCGAACGTCTACTCGCCGAGCGCACCGGCGCGTCACCGGACGAGACCCGCGCGGCGTTGGCGGCCACAGGTGGCGTGCTCGTGCGCGCGGTCGAGTTCCTCGATTCGCCCACGCGTCGAGAGGCCCGCACCCGGGTGCTCGCGATTCTCAAAGACCTCGCAGCGTACGATGAACTCGACGTGTTGGAGGCCGCCCGGGAGCTGCTCGTGCTTGTCAAGGTGCCGCTCGAGGAGCTCAAGGCCGTACATGCCGAGGAGATCCGCGAGCGCGAGGAGTTTCTCGGCGTGTCCGCAGGCAAGTCGGTCGAGGACCGGCACAAACGCGAACTCACCGCTCGGGAGCGTGAAGGTGTGACCGAGGTACTGAACATCGCCGACAGTTGGCTGAGGGATTGCTTGGCACTGTCGCAGGGTATCGACGATCTCGTGGCCAACCCAGACGTAGCCGACGCCATGTGCGAGGTCGCTGCGGTCATCACGCTGACCGCCGCGACCCGTGCGCTCGACGCCGTGCGCGAGGCGCGGCGGCGCATCTCGTATAATGTGAGTCCCCAGCTGGCCGTCGAGGCCATGCTCTTCGATATCAGGGAGGTTCTTCTGTGCCCACGGTAGTGGGAGTCAAACTCCGCTCAGTTCCAAAGACGCTTTGGTTCGATCCCGCAGGCAGCGAGCCGGTTGCCGGAGACTCGGTGATCGTCGAGACCGAGCGCGGCACCGAGATGGGCTCGGTCATCGAGGCGTGCCACGAGGTGGCCCTCCGCGATCTGTCGGCACCCCTAAAACCCGTCAAGCGTATCGCCACCGGCGCGGACCTCGAAATGGCGGCAAGGTTCGCCGATAGGGAGGTTGCCGCGCGACGGCGATTCCGTGAGCTCGTCAAGGCGCACAAGCTCGACATGAAGCCGGTAGATGTGGAGTTCCTCTTCGGCGGGGACAAGGTCGTCTTCTACTTCTCCGCCGAGGAACGCGTCGACTTCCGCGAACTCGTCCGCGAGCTGGCGGGCGAGTTCAAGATGCGCATCGACATGCGGCAGATCGGCGTGCGCGACGAGGCCCGCATGGTCGGCGGACTCGGGCACTGTGGCGAACAGCTATGCTGCGTGCGCTTCGGCGGTGATTTTCAGCCTGTGTCCATCAGGATGGCCAAAGAGCAGGATCTGCCGCTGAACCCCTTGAAAATCAGTGGGTTGTGCGGGAGACTCATGTGCTGTCTGCGCTACGAGTTCGACGCCTACAAGGACTTCAAGTCCCGCGCTCCCAAACGCGGGACGATGGTCGAGACGCCTCTTGGCGAGGGTAAGGTCGTCGAACTCAACACGCCCCGTGAGACCGTGACGGTGCGTGTTCCGCAGGCAGGTGCGATGACCGTGCCGCTCTCCGCGATGGAGTGTTGCTCGGGCAAAGGGTGTCCGTGTTCGATCACGCGCGAGGCGCTCGACGAAGCCGGTGTCTCGCTTCCCATGCTCGTCTCGGCGGCGCTGGAGCGGGACCGCCCCGAGACCGGAGGCGACAAGCGCGGGTCGCGCGAGCGCGGCGGTGGACGGCAATCGGGCGATCGATCGCGGGATCCGGAGCCGAAGGTGGCTTCGGGCACCACACAGGAACGACGCTTCGGGAGCGGACGACCCAAGAAGGACCGGTCCTCGGGAGAGCAGCCGAAACCAGGCGAAGCGTCAGCGGATCGGTCCGGTGAGGGCCAGGCGCCTCAGGCCCCGAAGTCCTCGGGGCGTCGCAGGCGCAGACGTCGCTCCGGCGGTGGGGGAGCGGGTAAGACGGAGTGAGGTAGCACGTGCACGCGCCGACGTAGCTCAGCTGGTAGAGCAACGCACTCGTAATGCGTAGGTCAGCGGTTCGAATCCGCTCGTCGGCTCCAAAAAACCTCACGATAGCAAGGCTTTCGAGGCTGGAAAACCTTGCCATAAGTTTTTTTGAGGCGTTTTTGGGAGCAATTTGGGAGCAAACACAAAAAAATGGCCTGTCAACAAAGCAAGGGCGGCTATTTAGCCTGCCCCTTTTTTGTCCCCCTGGCGAATATGTGATCCAGCTTTGCTGCCGCTTCCTGGTCCACGCTCCTGAGGGCATGGGCGTAGATGTTGGCGGTGGTGCGGGTCACTCTCGAGATCGCAGTCTATCTGCCGGATGGCGCCTCGGATCAGACCGTGCGTACCGTGACGGAGAACAGCCGGACGCTGAAGTTCACGAACCACGGGTTCGAGAGCGAGTAACGGGATGATGGTGACCAGGCTGATGGCTGTGCCGCCCCTTGTTCGTTCAGACGTGCAAGCCCCTGAGCGACCGCTCCAGAATTGCCGCTGCTTCGCTTGAGGATGTTTTCCACAGCGCTTTCGACCTCGTGGGCCGCAAAAGCGTGGCGGTCATTCTCGCAGCGATCGTCACCGCCGCTTCGTGGAGCGGCGGTGGAGAGCCTATAGGGGTTCTCTTAAGATGCGGCCGTGGGGCTTTCGCGTCCGCTGCGCGCGGGTACACTTACGGGAGTGAACGCCGCAGTCCCGCCGAACTCGGAGGGTGACCCGTGTACGACCCCGACCCCGACCGTCCTGACGACGTTCCCGCCGACCTGCGGCTCCGCGAAGGCGAGCTTCCGGGCTACGAGGTCGTGAGCGGCCCGCTGCCGGTGTGCGAGTACACGGGAGACGACGCCGAGGAGCCGTGCGAGGAACCGGCGACCGTCAAGCGGTGGTCGGGCGCAGCTGTGATCACAGCTGCTGCGCTCGGCGCACTCGCGGGCGGCTTGCTCGTCGCGACTGCGCTCGCATGGGTGTTCGGCGCGTGGCCGGGCGCTCAGCGGTACGTACCCCGCCCGGTGGGCACGGTGACTTCCGCACCGATCACCATCGAGCCCAACGCGAACACCGACACGGCGGTCGCCGTGGCGGCCAAGGTGACACCCAGTGTGGTCAACGTTCGGGTCGAGCGGCGGTTCTTCGACCCGTTCACAGGATCGAGCGGACTTCGCGAGGCGGGCAATGGCAGCGGCGTGATGATACGTCCGGACGGGCACATCTTGACTAGCTACCATGTCATCACAGGCGCTGACCGTGTTGTCGTGACCGTCGGAGTGGACGATGTCGAGGCCGAGGTCGTCGGTGTCGACCCGTCGACCGATCTGGCGGTGCTCACGATCCCTGGCGGTCCGTACCCTGCTGCGGAGGTCGGTTCCTCGGCGGACCTGAAGGTCGGGCAGTTCGTGGCTGCGGTCGGAAGTCCCTTCGGTCTCGAGAAGACGGTCACCACTGGCATCATCTCGGCGCTGCAGCGCTCGAGTTTCGCCCAGGGGTCACGGGACATCACCGCGTACACGAACCTCATCCAGACCGACGCCGCGATCAACCCCGGCAACTCCGGGGGAGCGCTAGTCGATGCGCAAGGCCGCCTGATCGGCATCAACGCGCTCATCCAGTCGCCGTCGGGTACCGTCGGGGCGCCGCAATCGGCTGGCATAGGGTTCGCCATCCCGGTCGACTCGGCGATGGATGTGGCCTTGCAGCTCATCGAGACGGGCCGCGTCGAACACCCCTTCATGGGCGTCTCGTCGACGACCATCGACCAGGCGACCGCCTCGCAGTTCGGTCTGCCGGTATCACGCGGCGCGCTCGTGCAGTTCGTCGAACCGGGGTCGCCTGCGGATCGCGCTGGCATCCAGCGCAGCGACATAATCATCGAGATGGACGGTCGTGACATCAGGGGTGTGGAGGACGTTTTCGCTGGGGTGCGGGCCCGCAAAGTGGGCGAGACCGCGAAGCTGACCGTCGTGCGCGCAGATATGGAGCGCGTCATCGAGGTCGTGCTCGGTTCCGATGCGGATCGCCGCTAGTGCACCTGACGATCATCGCAGTGGGCCGTCTCAAAGAAGCCTACTTCCGCGACGCGGTCGCCGAATACCTCAAGCGCCTCACGCCGTACGCCGTAGTCGAGGTCGTCGAAGTCCCGGATCGCGACGTGTCGCGCGACGAACCCCGCGCACTTGCCGAGGAAGGTGCCGCGGTTCTGCGTGCGCTTCCGGATGGGGACCACGTGATCGCATTGGACATACGCGGCCGGCAGCGCGACAGCGAGTCGCTCGCCGTGCACCTGGCCGACCTTGGGCTGGGCGGTCGCAGCTCGGTCGCGTTCGTCGTCGGAGGCGCCGCCGGTCTGTCCGACGACGTGCTCGTCCGGGCCGACGAGCGTCTCTCGCTCGGCCCGATGACCCTGCCGCACCAGCTCGCGCGCGTGGTACTGCTCGAGCAGATCTACCGGGCGTTCCGCATCAACCGCGGCGAGCCGTACCACCGGTAGAGGTCTGCGGTCCCTGGGTGGTGATGCCGCTGATGATGTACCTGTGCACTACGCGGTTGCGCGCATCCAGCTCGATCGCTTCTCGGTATCGAGGTGCTGCCACGATCCCTGGACGGCGCGAATGTCATAGCCGTTTTCGAGCAGGTGAGTCGCGAAGGAGTGCCTGAGTTCGGGATGCTTCCGTTGGACACAAATTGCCGCATGCTCGCGGGGACGGTATCCTTCAGTGTCTGCATCCGACACCCGCCCGTGCGAGGAGATTCGACGAGTGATCGAGACCCTGAGCAGCCTGGTGCACGACGCCTTGAGATCCGCGTGCGACGACGGCGACGTGGCACTCGATGAGATTCCCTTCCCGTGTTTCGAACGGCCACGAGACCCCTTGCACGGAGACTGGTCGACCAACGTGGCCCTGCAGTCCGCCAAAGCCGCCGGCGTGCCGCCGCGGGTGATCGCCGAGGCGATCGCGGACAGGATGGCCGGACATCCGGACATCGACGCGGTGGAGGTGGCGGGTCCGGGCTTCCTCAACATCCGGCTTTCCGCAGCGGCCCTACAGCGTGTGCTCAGGGAGGCCCGTGAGCAAGGCGCGCGGTTCGGATCGGTTGCGCTAGGCGCAGGTCGACGGGTGCAAGTCGAGTTCGTCTCGGCAAACCCGGTCGGGCCGATGCACGTGGGTCACGGTCGGTGGGCGGCTCTCGGCGACAGCATGGCACGCGTGCTCACGCATGCAGGCTGGGAAGTCCAGCGCGAGTTCTACATCAACGATGCCGGTGTCCAGATGGACACCTTCGCCAAATCCGTCGCCGCGCGCTACCTCGAGCTGTCTGGACGGAGTGTCGAGTTCGCACCCGATTGGTACCAGGGCGCCTACATCGCCGACATCGCACAGGAGATCCTCGATGCCGAGGGCACTGTGTGGGCCGACGCCGATCCCTCCCAGCGAGAAGCGCACTTCAGGGAGACCGCCTACCGGCAGGTGCTCGACCATCTCAAGCGCGTGCTGCACGGCATAGGCGTGGACTTCGACGTGTGGTTCTCCGAGTGCACACTGCACGAGGTCGATGTCGACGGGGACACCGCCATCGAGCGCACGATCGCGCGGTTGCGTGAGGGCGGCTACATCTTCGAGCTCGACGGAGCGTTGTGGTTCCGCGCGACGGACTTCGGCGATGACAAGGATCGCGTGCTCAAGAAGGCCGACGGCGACTACACGTACTTCGCCGCCGACATCGCGTATCACGCGGACAAGTTCGACCGCGGCTTCGACCGCGTCATCGACATCTGGGGTGCGGACCATCACGGTTACGTCAAGCGTATGGAAGCGGCGGTCGCGGCGCTCGGGCACGAGGGTAAGCTCGACGTCGTCATCGGTCAGCTCGTCAACCTCTTTCGGGGCGGCGAAGTGGTGCGCATGTCGAAACGCACCGGCGAGATGGTGACGTTCGAGGACCTGCTCGACGAGGTCGGCAGCGATGCAGCGCGCTACTTCTTCCTGCGCCGCTCGACCGATCAGCCGCTCGACTTCGATATCGAGCTCGCGCAGCAACAGAGCAGCGAGAACCCCGTGTACTACGTGCAGTACGCCCATGCGCGCATCTGCGCGATTCTTCGCAAGGGCGTCGGAGCTGGCACCGACGACACGAGCGTCGATATCGCCGCCACCGTCGCCCATATCGTGCGCGACGACGCGCCTCTGCACCTGCTCGACGCACCGGCCGAGCTCGTGCTGATGCGCAAACTCGCCGAGTTCGAGGAGGTCGTCGAGCTCACAGCGCGACAACTGGCGCCGCACAAGCTCACGCGGTACGCCGAGGACCTCGCGGCGACGTTCCACCAGTTCTACACGCAGTGCCGCGTGGTCGATCCGGACAATGCCGAGCTTACCTCGGCCAGGCTCTATGCGGTCGACGCCACGCGCATCGCGCTCGCCACCGTGCTCGGACTCATCGGCGTCAGTGCGCCGGACCGGATGTAGGAGGATACGTATGGGAAAGCCGTCCGCCCCCAGACCGCCCGCGGTCGCCGACCACAAGACCGGCCACGACCTGGCTGCGGTGCTCCCGCTGACCGCCGAGATTCGTGACGGGCACCTGTGGATCGGCGGCGTGGACACCGTGAAGCTCGCCCGCGAGGCTGGGACGGCTCTCTACATCATGGACGAGGCGACCATCCGTCACCAGCTCGCCGAGTACGTGAAGTGGACGCGGTTCCATTGGCCCGAGGTCGATGTGGTTTACGCCGGCAAGGCGTTCATGTCGCTGGCGATGGTACGCATCGTCGCCGAGGAGGACTGCTGCCTCGACGTTTCGAGCGGCGGTGAGCTCGCGTTCGCTCGTCGCGCAGGCTTCCCGATGGAGCGTGTCTACGTCCACGGCAACAACAAGACGCCGGCCGAACTTGCAGAGTGCCTCGATGCGGGCGTCGGACGCATCGTGGTCGACAACTTCGAGGAAATGGAGAGGCTCAGTGCGCTTGCGGTGGAACGCGACGTCACCCAGAAGGTGCTCATCCGCGTGACGCCGGGTGTCGAGGCCGACACGCACGACTTCATCATGACCGGCGCCGAGGACTCCAAGTTCGGCTTCGGCCTGAACGATGGGCTGGCGATGGATGCGGTCAAGCGCGCCATCGCGCTGCCGGGCCTGGACTTCGACGGATTACACATGCATATCGGCTCGCAGATATTCGCGTTGCATAGCTTCGCGAAGGCCATCGAGGTCATCGTGGAGTTCATGTGCGAGATCCAGGCCGAGACCTGTGTGGCTGTTCGCATGCTCGATGTGGGCGGTGGCCTCGGTGTGGCCTATGGCGCCCCCGACGAACCTTCGACGGTCAAGGAGTTCGGCAAAGTGGTCGTCGACGGCATCAAAGAGGAGTGCGAGAAGCACGACATCGCTGTGCCGAGGATGGCCGTCGAACCCGGTCGCTCGATCGTGGCGAACGCAGGTGTGACGCTCTACACGGTGGGCTCGATCAAGGAGATCCCCGGCATCCGCACGTATGTCGCCGTGGACGGCGGCATGAGCGACAACATCCGAACATCGCTGTACGACGCGCACTACGAGGCGCTGATCGTCAACAAGGCCGACCGCCCGCGCGAGATGGTCGCCACCGTGGCCGGCAAGCACTGCGAGAGCGGTGACATCGTCGTCAACGACGCGCCGCTGCAATGTCCCGAGGTCGGCGACGTGTTGTGCGTGTGCGCCACCGGTGCATACTGCCAGTCGATGAGCAGCAACTACAACAAGCAGGTCCGGCCTGGCGTCGTGTTCGTGCGTGACGGTCAGTGGCGCTGGTCCGTGCACCGCGAAACCTACGACGATCTCATGAGGAGCGACGCCGGGTAGGACACCCCGCGCCGCTCCTCGACCTGTGGAAAGTGTGGATACTGTGGAAAACCCCAGGTCAGATACCGTTTATCGCACCAAAGTCCCGTTGGTCAGGTAGTTCGAAAAACCCCTTGCGTTTCGCGCTGGGACGTCTAGTATGTGACATGCGAGGTCGTTGAAGAATCCGGATGGGTCGCAGCCGCAAGGTGAAGATTCGCTCGGAGGGAGCAGCGGCCTCGCACTTTTGTGTGGGGAATCCCTACCAGGTGGACCTGCGGCCTGCGCCGCACACCCTACGTCCTCGCCGGTCTCGCGTTGTGCAGCTTCGGAGTCGCGGCCGCCCCGCACGCGGTGTTCCTCATGGATCGCTCGTTTCTGCCAGGCTTGTTCGCCGCCGCGCTTGTGTTCTTGCTCTACGGCATCGGCTTCAACATCTCGACCGTGTCTTACTTCGCGTTGGCCGCCGAAGTCTCCGGCGAGCAGGGTCGCGGCCGGACGATGGCGGTCATGTTCGCCATGATGATCTCGGGCATCATCGTCACCGCGCTCTTTGTTGGTCAGCTCGTCGAACCCTATTCACCGGCGGCGGTCAACGTGGCGTTCGCGTACGTGGGTCTGGCTGCGTTCGTGCTCGGTACGCTCGCCATCCTCGGGCTCGAGCGGCGCGATACCGCACAGTCCGTGCCCGCCGAGGAACGGCACACGTGGCTCGTGCTCGCCCGCGCGATGGGGGAGAACCCGCAGGTGAGGCTGTTCTTCGTGTACCTCATCGTGCTACTCATCGCTCTGCTCGGCCAGGACATCCTGCTTGAGCCGTACGGCGGACAGGTCTTCGACCTGAGCGTGCGGCAGACCACGCGGATCTCGTCGCTGTGGGGTGTGTTCGTCTTGGTCTCGTTGCCTGTGGCCGCGCTGCTCGAGGGGTGCTTCTCGCGGCGCGCGCTTGCGGCGGCTGGCGGTTTGACGGCCCTGGCGGGTTTCGGCGGCATCATCGGCGGGGGGCTCGTCGGTTCGCTTTCGAGCGGCGCGGTGTATGACGTGGCGACTTCTGTCACCCAGAATCCGCTGGTAGGCTACGTCACGGCGTTCGGCATGCTCGCCGTGTGCATGATCGTCTCGCTCATGCTGCTGCGGCGCATCGACGTGACCGCGTTCCGTCGCCGGGCGGACGAGGAGCATTCGGTCCTCGAGCGGGCGGCGCTCGCCGGCGAGTGAGGCGCGCGGGCGCTCCCCGTTCCCGCGCGTGCCGCTCGGGTACAATACTCGCCATCCGGATCTCCTTGTCGTACGGGACCGGCGACCCCTATCGGAGGGTACCGCATGCGCACCGTGAAAGTCGGCCTCATCGGCCTGGGAACCGTAGGCGCCGGAGTCGTGGAGATTTTCAACCGCCACCGGCAAGACTTCGTCCGCCGGGCCGGCGTCGACATCGAGCTGACCCGCTTCGCCGACCGCGAGGAGTCGCGCGCGGCCGAACTGGGCCTGCCCGCAGGCTCGTTCACCACTGATGCGTTCGACATCATCAGCGATCCGGACGTCGACGTCGTCATCGAGCTCATCGGCGGTACCGGTGTCGCCCGCGAGATCGTGCTGGCGGCGCTCGCCGAAGGCAAGTCGGTCGTAACGGCCAACAAGGCGCTCATGGCCACGCATGGTCAGGAGGTGATGGATGCGGCGGCACGCCAGGGCGTCGACGTCATGTTCGAAGCCAGCGTCGGCGGCGGGATTCCGATCATCAGCCCGCTCAAGCACTGTCTCGTCTCCAACCAGATCGGGACGGTGATGGGCATCGTCAACGGCACGACCAACTACATGCTCACCCGTATGGCCGCAGACGGCCTGGACTACGGCACCGCACTCGCCGAGGCACAGGAGCGCGGGTTCGCCGAGGCCGACCCGACCGCCGATGTCGACGGCCACGACGCTGCGGCGAAGATCGCGATCCTCGCCAGCATCGCGTTCAATTCGCGCATCACGATCGACCAGGTGCCTGCCGAGGGCATCCGATCGCTCTCGCCAGCCGACATCGCGTACGCCCGCGAGATGGGCTACACCATCAAGCTGCTCGCCATCGCACGTCGCATCGATGGCGCGGTCGACATTCGCGTGCACCCCACGATGATCCCGGTCGCCCACCCGCTTGCCGGCGTCAACGGCGTGTACAACGCGATCTACGTCATCGGCGACGCGGTCGGCGAGACGATGTTCTTCGGCGAGGGGGCCGGTTCGTTGCCGGCGGCCAGTGCGGTGGTCGGCGACGTGATCGAGGTGGCGCGCCACATCCGAAGCGGGTGCCTGAACCTGGTCGGCTGCACGTGCAACGAGCAGCTGCCGGTCCGCGACATCGCCGACCTGACCTCGAGCTACTACGTGCGCCTGCGCGTCGCGGACAAGCCGGGCGTGCTCGCCGCGGTCGCCGGCGTGTTCGGCGCTCACGGCGTGTCGATCGGCTCGGTCATCCAGAAGACCGCCGATGAGACCGGTGCCGAGATCGTCTACGTCACCCATCGCGCCTCGGAGCGGGCGGTGCGCTTCGCGCTCGCCGAGATCGAGGCGCTCGACGTCGTGGCGACGCTCGGGACGGTCCTGCGCGTCGAGGATCTCTAGGGCGCATGGCTGACGTCACGATACGCGTGCCGGCGAGCGCGGCGAACCTCGGGCCGGGCTACGACGCCTTCGGGCTTGCGCTCGGGCTGTACAACACGTTTCGTGCTCAGCCCGCCGACACGTGGAGAGTGGAGGTGCGCGGCGAAGGGGAGGGACGTTTCGCCCGCGACGGTCGCAACCAGGTAGCCCGCGCGATGGCGCGTGCGTTCGCCGAGATCGACGGCGCGCATGCGGCTGCGCGCGTGGTTTGCGACAACGAGATCCCCACGAGTCGCGGGCTCGGTTCCTCGGCGGCGGCGATCGTGGGCGGCGTCGTGCTCGCCGACGCTCTGTGCGGCGGTGTCCTCGGCCGCGACCGGCTCTTCGGGATCGCGGCCGAGATGGAGGGTCATCCCGACAACGTGGCTGCGGCGCTCTTTGGCGGTTTCACCATCGGCTGGTCCGGCGAGGGCGCCCCCGGGGTCGCGGCTGTGTCGCCCGCAGACGGACTCGCCGCCGTTGTCGTCGTCGCGGACGAATCTCTGCCGACCCGGACTTCGCGCGGTCTGCTGCCGAGGCAGGTGCCGCATGCCGACGCCGCGTTCAACGCCGGTCGCTCGGGTCTGCTCGCCGCAGGCATCGCGCTCGGCCGAGGAGACCTCATCGCCGCCGGACTGCATGACCGGCTCCACGAACCGTACCGCGTATCGGCTGTGCCGGACCTGGCCGAGGTAGCCCGGGCGCTCGTCGAGGCTGGAGCGCTCGGTGCTGTGCTCTCCGGTGCGGGGCCGACCGTGATCGGGCTCGTGAGCGCGGACGACGATGACGCGGCTTTCGAGGCGGCGACCCGGATCGCCGGCCGAGTCGGCGGACTCGACCCGGGGCGTCGGACCCCGCAGGCGCTGCGCATCGACCGGACGGGAGCCGCGGTCCTTACGGGCTGAGTGCGCGAGCTGAGGGCGTGTATTGACCGCGCCCGCCTCCGTCGGGGAATATAGACTGTACCGCACCCGCCCGTCACCTCGTGCGACGGCCCTATCCGCGGAGGAACCCCATGGATCAACCAGGCCCCGAGAGCCGTCCCGGCATCGAGCCGCCCGTCTCACAAGGATACGCCGTCCCGACGGCACCCCCCGCGACCGCACCTTCGTCCGTCGCGCCCCCCGCGAACGCGCCGGTGCAGCCCGCGCCGCGCACTTCCTCGGCGTGGAAATGGTTCATCGGCGTAGTGGCCGTGCTGCTCATCGGAGCGATGGCCTTCTGTGGCCTGGCCGTGCTCGCCGTCGCCCCGATCTCAGGGCCGTCGTTCTCGATCGACGAGAACATCGCGCTCATCCACGTCGACGGCGTGATCGCCGGCACGGGAAGCGAGTTCGACGGCGTCATCACGCCCGAAGCGATAATCGACAAGCTCGGCAAGGCGCTCGCCGACCCGACTGTCAAGGCGATTCTGCTGCGCATCGATTCGCCGGGTGGGACGGTGGCCGCCTCGCAGGAGATCGCCACCGAGATCGCTCGTGCCGCCGAGGAGAAGCCGGTCGTCGCGAGCGTCGGCGATGTCGCGGCGAGCGGCGGATACATGATCGCCTCGCAGTGCGACGAGATCGTCGCGAACCCGACCTCGGCGGTCGGCAGCATCGGCGTCATCACCCAGATTCCCAACGTCGCCGGCCTGCTCGAGAAGCTCGGTATCGAGTTCACCGTGTTCACCGCAGGCGATCACAAAGACGCCGGCAGCCCGTTCCGTTCGATGACCGCGACCGAGACCGCGCTCATCCAGACCGAGGTCGACGTCGCCTACGATGAGTTCATCCGCATCGTCGCCGAGGGCCGCGACCTGCCTGAGGACAAAGTGCGCGAGATGGCGACGGGCTTCGCCTGGTCGGCGCTCGTGGCCAAGGAGATGGGGCTCGTCGACACGCTGGGCACCTACAACGACGCGGTGGACCGCGCCGCCGAACTCGGCGGGATCGAGGGTGAACCGGGCATCGTGACCTACGACGAATACGACTACGGCACGTTCCTGCGCTTCTTACTCGGCGCGTCGGCGCGCCTCGACCGGCTTGAGGTGCTCACCCGTACGCTGACGGGACCTGCCGCACCGGCGCTGCCGAGATAGACACGCGAACACCGTCCGCGACCCACGGAGGATCTGTGACCACAGAGGCTCTCATCCGCATCGCACACATCTCCGACCTGCACTGCGGGTCGCAATACCACATCCCCTCGCTGGCCACTCGCGTCATCGACGAGCTCAACGAACTCAAGCCCGACATGGTGGTGGTGACCGGCGACCTGACCGACATGGGGTTCCGCCAGGAGTTCAAGCAGGCTCATCGGCTGCTCTCGCGCCTCCAGTGTCAGGAGCGCATGGTACTCCTCGGCAATCACGACGCGCGCAACGTCGGCGACGAGCATTTCAGCGAGATGTTCGGCACGCGCAGTAAGGTGCTGCTGCACGGGTGCGTGCGGATCCTCGGAATCGATTCGAGCGAACCGGACCTCGACGCCGGACGCGTGGGCCGTAACCGCTACAAGTGGATCGAGGAGCGCTTCAGCGACCCTGACGAGTTCAAGGTGCTCGCGATGCACCACCACCTCGTGCCGGTGCCGGGCACCGGTCGCGAGCGCAACGTCGTCTACGACGCAGGCGACATGCTGCGCGTGCTCTCGCATTGCGGTGCCGACCTCGTGTTGTGCGGCCACAAGCACGTCCCGAACGTCTGGCGTCTCGAGGATATGCTCATCGTCAACGCCGGCACCGCGTGCTCGCACCGCCTGCGCGGGCGCGTGCGGCCCTGCTACAACATCATCGAGGTCATCGGCGGTTCGCGCGTGCGCGTGCTGCTCAAGGAGCCATACGTCGATCCCGAGGTCGTCGCCGACTACCACGAGCTCCACAAGCGCTACTGCAGCTGGCGTCCGAAGAGCGAGCCGGCCGACGCCGAGATCGTGCCCACTCCTGAATCTGCCGAGGAGACCGCCTCATGACCCGTATCGTCGCGCTCATCGACGGGGAGCACTACCCGCCTGTCGTCCGCTTCGCGCTCGAGAGTCTCGCGCGCGAACACGAAGTGGCCGCCGCGGCGTTCATCGGCGGGACCGAGAAGGTCGACCTCGAGAGGGGGATGGACACCTACGGCGTACCGGTCGTCACCGCCGCCACGCCCGAAGACGCGGTCCGTGAGGTGATAGTCCGCTATGAGCCTGTCACCGTGATCGACCTCTCCGACGAGCCGGTAGTCTCGAGCGCCGACCGTTTCCGGCTCGCCGGTATCGCGCTGTCATGCGGCGTGGAGTACCGCGGCGCCGACTTCACGTTCACGCCGCCGCGCGCGCAGCTGGCCACCAGCACGCCGACGCTCGGACTCATCGGTACCGGCAAGCGAGTGGGCAAGACCGCCGTTTCAGGCTACGTCGCGCGCGAGCTGACCGCTGCTGGGCGTGATATCTGCGTTCTGGCGATGGGCCGAGGCGGCCCCTCCGAACCAGAGATAATCCACGGAGAGAAGGTCAGGCTGACCACGCCCGACCTGCTCGAACTCGCCCGTCAGGGAAAGCATGCGAGCAGCGACAACTACGAGGACGCGGTCATGAGTCGCGTGACCACCGTGGGCTGTCGGCGCTGCGGCGGAGGCATGGCGGGCGAGACGTTCTTCTCCAACGTCCCGGAGGGCGCGCGCCTCGCCGACACGCTCGGCAAGGAGCTCATCGTGCTCGAGGGTTCCGGGGCCGCGATCCCGCCCGTGCACGCCGACGCGAGCATCCTCGTGGTGGGTGCCGGTCGCGGTCTGGACTACGTGCGCGGGTATTTCGGGCCTTATCGCCTCGGTCTGGCCGATCTCATCGTGATCGCCACTGCCGAGGAACCCGTCGCATCGCCTGACGACATCGCCTCCATCCGCAAGGCCGTGGCCGAACTGGCGCCCGGCGTGCCGTGTCTGGCCACGACGTTCCGCCCGTGCCCGGTCGAACCGGTGGAAGGGGCCAAGGTGTTCTTCGCCACCACCGCGCCCGCACAGGTGCTGCCCAAGCTAGTCGAGCACCTCGAACGCGACCACGGGTGCGAGGTGGTGGGTTCGAGCGCGAACCTGTCGAACCGCGCCAAGCTGCGCGAGGACATGCGCGCGGCGCAGGGCCGTTACGACCTGCTGCTCACCGAGCTCAAGGCGGCCGCGATCGACGTCGTGGCGGCGGCTGGCGAGGAGAGCGGCGTCCCGACGGTTCTCTGTGACAACGTGCCCGTGCCGCTCGACGACAGTGCCGACCTGTCTTCGGCGGTGCTGGCGGCGGCGCATATCGCGCTCGAGCGCGGGTCGGCGAGAGGGGTGTGATCCGGTGAAGCCGCACCCCAAGACGATCATCCTGTCCGACAAGCGTCACGGTCTGCCGTTCTCCAAGGGGCTACTCGCCCAGTCGTTCATGGCCACGGGCCTCGGTCCGGGGCGTGCGTACGAGATCGCCCAGGCGATCCAGGACGATCTGCGAGACAACGACGAGCTGTCGATCACGATCAAGCGGCTGAGGATGCTTGCGCAGGAGTACCTCGAGCGGATGGCTGGCGAGCAGTACGCGGTACGCTATCTGCGACTTCACGAGGTCTCGAAACTCGACAAGCCGCTCATCGTAATGCTCGGCGGTACGACCGGCGTGGGCAAGTCGACCATCGCAACGGAGGTGGCCCACCGTCTCGGAATCACGCGCATCGTGTCGACGGATTCCATTAGGGAGGTCATGCGTGGTATCTTCACAAGAGACCTCATGCCCGCGATCCACGAGAGCGCGTTCAACGCATGGCAGGGTCTGCGAGTCCCGGTGCCGCACGGCACCGACCCCGTGATCGTCGGTTTCCGCGAGCAGACCGCCGTGGTGACGACCGGAGTGCAAGCGCTGATCGACCGCTCGGTGCTCGAGGGGGACAGCCTCGTTCTGGAAGGCATCCACCTCGTGCCCGGATACATCGAGCCGCAGCACTTCAAGAACGCGCGGGTCGCGCAACTTGTCATCGCCGTGGAAGACGAAGACGCTCATCGCAGCCACTTCTACATCCGAGAGGTCCAGACCGACGGGATGCGCCCGTTCGAGCGCTACCGCACGAACTTCGGCAACATCCGCTTACTCGGTCATTACATAGAGGATCTGGCCCGCGAACACGGGACCCCCGTGCTCGTGAGTCACCAGCTCGACCTGACCGTGTCCGACGTGCTCGAACGTATCGTGAATTCGGCCATCGAAGACGAGTGCGACGCGCACCGTGAGTAGGGTGCGCACCGGCTACAAAGGAGGTAGCGATCTGTGAAGTTCTTCTTAGACACCGCCAATCTCGACGAGATTCGCGAAGCCGCGAGTTGGGGCGTGCTCTCGGGCGTGACCACCAACCCGACGCTCTATGCCCGCGAAGGCGGTAGACTCGCCGACTTCCACGACCACATCGTGCGGATCTGCGAGATCGCCGGCGGCCCCGTCTCGGCCGAGACCGTCTCGCTGTCGCGCGACGAGATCGTCGCCGAGGGCATGGAGCTCGCGGCACTGCATCCCGACGTCGTCGTCAAGGTGCCGACCATGCCCGAGGGCCTGGCTGCGACCCGCGCTCTTGCCGAGAAGGGTGTCAAGGTCAACATGACGTTGTGTTTCACGGTGCCGCAGGCGCTGCTCGCCGCGCGTTCGGGTGCCGCGTATGTCTCGCCGTTCATCGGTCGGTTCGACGACATCTCCGAGGACGGTTCGGAGCATCTCGCGAACGTGGTGCACGCGTTGAACAACTACGATTTCGGTCACACGGTCGAAGTGATCGCGGCATCGGTGCGCCATCCCGGGCACGTGCTTCAGGCCGCTCTCATCGGCGCCGATATCGCAACTGTGCCGATGGCCACGCTTGAGAAGTGCATCAAGCACCCCCTCACTGACCGGGGTCTCGAATCGTTCCTCGCCGACTGGGAGAAGGTCGAGAACTCATGAGCGCCAGACCCCGTAAACGCGGCCGTCGCGGTAGTAGCGGACAGCCGCAGGAGCCAAGACCCTCCGTCACCAGACCCGAACTCGAAGCTAAGACGGTAGCCGAGCTCAAGGTCATAGCTACCGAGCTGTCGCTCGACATCAAAGTGTTGAAGAAGAAGGACGAGCTCATCGACGCTGTGCTTGAGGCCAAGGTCAAGTCCGAGGGTTTCATCGAGATCAGCGGCATCCTCGATATCCTACCCGAAGGCTACGGCTTCATCCGCACGAGCGGATACCTGCCTGGCGACCGGGACGTGTACTGCTCGATGTCGCAGATCCGCAAGTTCGACCTGCGCCGCGGCGACATGCTCATCGGCCAGGTCCGCCCGCCCAAGGACAACGAGAAGTACTCGGCGCTCCAGCGCGTCGATTCGGTCAACAGCGTGCCGACCGAACAGGCGCGCGGCCGCAAGCGCTTCGGCGATCTCACACCGGTCTACCCTGACGAACGCCTGCGTCTGGAGCATGGAGCCGAGACCATCACGGCCCGCGTCATGGATCTCGTCGCGCCAATCGGCAAGGGCCAGCGCGGACTGATCGTCTCGCCGCCCAGAGCCGGCAAGACCACCGTGCTCAAGGACATCGCCGCGTCGATCACGGCGAACAGCCCCGAGGTCTACCTCATGTGCCTGCTCGTGGACGAGCGGCCTGAGGAAGTCACCGATATGGAGCGCTCGATTCATGGAGAGGTCGTCTCCTCGACGTTGGACATGCCCAGCGAGAACCACATCGCCGTGGCCGAGCTGGTGATGGAACGCGCCAAGCGTCTCGTGGAGTCCGGCTTCGACGTCTTGATCCTGCTCGACTCGATCACTCGTCTCGCGCGCGCGTACAACCTCGCCACACCGGCGTCGGGCCGCATCCTGTCCGGCGGTGTCGACTCGACCGCGCTCTACCCGCCCAAGAAGTTCTTCGGCGCGGCGCGCAACATCGAGAACGGCGGCTCGCTCACCATTCTGGCGACTGCGCTTGTCGACACCGGCTCGAAGATGGACGAGGTCATCTTCGAGGAGTTCAAGGGTACCGGCAACATGGAGCTGCGCCTCGACCGTTCGATGGCCGACCGCCGCATCTTCCCGGCGATCGACGTTATCACGTCGGGCACGCGCAAAGAGGAACTGCTGCTCGAGCCGGTCGAGGCGCCGTTCGTGTGGGGTCTGCGCCGCATCCTGCACGGTGTGGACTCGGCCGAGCGCGCCATGGACATGCTCATCAAGGGCCTCAGGCAGACGAAAAGCAACCAGGAGTTCCTCTCCAAGATGGCCAAACGCGCCGATGAGAAGCGCCACACCAACGGCATCGACCTGTGAAGTCCGCAGGTCGAATCGGACAGGTCGGATCGGGGCGGCTGTAGCTCTACGTATCGTCGCCAGCCTCGCGTACACTGATACGCTACACAAGGTGGAACGGTCGGGAAGGGGTGCGGGAGATGGCGCTGCCCACAGTGGGCAAGATCTGGATGGACGGCGAGTTCGTCGACTGGGACATGGCCCAGGTCCACGTCCTGACGCACGCGCTTCACTACGGCTCCGGCGTCTTCGAGGGCATCCGCTGCTACAAGACCCCTGACGGACCTGCCGTCTTCCGGCTGACCGAGCATATGGAGCGCCTGAAGCGCAGCGCGTCGATGCTGCTCATGGACCTCGGCTACACCGTGGAAGAGACGGTTGCAGCGGTCAAGGAGACCATCCGCGTCAACGGACTCAACTCCTGTTACGTCCGGCCGCTTGTGTTCCGCGGTTACGGCGTCATGGGCCTCGACCCGCTGCCCGCTCCCGTCAACGTGGTCATCGCGGCGTGGCCGTGGGACACCTATCTTGGCGAAGACGCCCTCAAGCATGGCGTCGCCGTCGGTGTCTCGAGCTGGCGCCAGCGCGGCATCAACGCAACCCCGCCGGCGATCAAGGCGACCGGCCAGTACATCAACTCCTCACTCGCGCGCATGGAGGCCAACAAGCATGGTTACGCCGAAGCCGTCCTCCTCAACGAGGAAGGCAAGGTCTGCGAAGGCACCGGCGAGAACCTGTTCATAGTCAAGAAGGGCGTCATCCACACCCCGCCGGTCTCTGACGGCATCCTTGAGGGCATCACTCGCGACAGTATCATGACGCTCGCCGACGACAAGGGCTATCGGGTCCGCGAGACCTCGCTCGTGCGCACCGATCTGTACACCGCCGACGAGATGTTCATGACGGGTTCGGCCGCCGAGGTCGTCCCCGTTCACTCGGTCGACGGCCGCGAGATCGGCGATCCCGGTCCGATCACGCTAGATCTGCAGGAGACGTTCTTCCGCGTCGTCGAGGGTGGCGAGCCGGCCTACGCCGCGTGGCTCGAGCACGTGTAGCACCCGCCCTGCCAAGGAGGTCACGCCATCGTGGTCACCCTCTACGACACGACTCTGAGAGACGGCACGCAGCGCGAGGGGTTGTCGCTGTCCGTCGACGACAAGGTGCGCATCGCGCAACGGCTCGACGTGCTCGGCATCCACTACATCGAGGGTGGTTTCCCCGGTTCGAACCCCAAAGACGTCGAGTTCTTCGAGCGTGCGCGTGACCTGGAGCTGGAGCATGCGGTCATCACCGCGTTCGGCTCGACGTGCCGCAAGGACACTGCGGCCGACGCCGACCCCGGGCTCGCCGCGCTGCTGGAGGCGGGCTGTGCGGCGCTGTGCATCTTCGGCAAGGCGTGGGACATCCACGTGACCGAGACGCTGCATACCTCGCTTCAGGAGAACGTGCGAATGGTCCACGACAGCGTCGCGTTCCTCAAGGCGACCGGACGCACCGTGTTCTTCGACGCAGAGCACTTCTTCGACGGTTACGCGCACAATGCGGGTTACGCGATCGAGGTCTGCCAGGCGGCCGCTGCGGGTGGGGCGGATGCCATCGTACTATGCGACACGAACGGCGGCGCCATGCCGCACGAGGTCCTGCGGGTTGTGAACGCCGTCGCGCTTGTGGTCGACGCGCCGCTGGGCATCCACGCGCACAACGACGCGGGCTGCGCGGTCGCCAACTCGCTCATCGCCGTGGACGCCGGGTGCGTCCACGTCCAGGGCACGGCCAACGGGTACGGCGAGCGTGCCGGTAACGCCGACCTGCTCACGATCATCCCGTCACTCGTGCTCAAGATGGGCAGGGAGTGCCTTACCCTCGATCGACTCAAGCTGCTCACCGAGGTGAGCCACTTCGTCGCCGAGACGGCCAATC
>CAMTXY010000221.1:0-2137 GCA_947085795.1 uncultured Actinomycetes bacterium
CGTTCACGGTCTTCAGGACGGTGCCCGAACCCCCGACCGCCCAGCCGGTGTTGGCGTCGGTGAAGTGGACGGAGCTGAGCCACATGGTCGTGCCGGAGGCCTGCGCGGCCCAGGTCGTGCCGCCGTTCACGGTCTTCAGGACGGTGCCCGAACCCCCGACCGCCCAGCCGGTGTTGGCGTCGGTGAAGTGGACGGAGCTGAGCCACATGGTCGTGCCGGAGGCCTGCGCGGCCCAGGTCGTACCGCCGTTCACGGTCTTCAGGACGGTGCCCGCGTCCCCGACCGCCCAGCCGGTGTTGGCATCGGTGAAGTGGACGGAGCTGAGCCAGTTCCCCTGCGGGAGCGGGTTCTGCCACCACCACCCGTCGCTGCCGGCGGGAAGCCTGTCCTCAGGCGCTGCCGATGCGACCGGTGCGACGTGGAGCGGCAGGGCGAGCAGCACGCACAGGACGAACGCCAGCAGTCGTGATCGACACGGCCGACATGCCTTCATGGCCGATACCCCCGAGACTCTATAAGCGACACACATGATGAATCTACCCACTCGCGACGCAGGGAAATCGTAACACTCGGCTACGCGCGGGCGGCTAGACGCAATCGGCCAAACGCCCACCTCCGTGCGGCCCACGAGGGGTATGCTCTACCCATGGCGGGAGGCAACCTTCACGAAGCGGTCGCCGATATGCTCGCAGATGGGGCATCCGTCGAGCAGGTCTATCTGACGCTGCTTTCGGACGGACACACCGTCGACGAGATTCAGCACGCGATGGCGCGGGCACGTCCGCATGCGCGCTCGGCGGATCTCCAGACACGTGTCGCGCGCATCGTCCTGGCCGTGGGCGCAGTGCTTGTGGGAGCCGGAGTCTTCTCGTTCGTCGCCGCGAACTGGCAGGGGATGTCGGCTGTTGCCCGCGTCGCCGTGATCCTCTTGAGTCTGCTTGTGGTCTCGTCTGCAGGCTTCTATCTGCGGGAGTATCGAGGTTACCGGTGGACCGGCGAATCGGTTCTGTTGCTGGGATCGATTGTCTTCGGAGCCGGAGTGTTCCTGGCTGCTCAGATCTTCAACATCCGCCCCAACTGGCCGGACGGCTTCATCATATGGATGCTCGGCACGATCGCCATGGCTGCAGCCGTCCGCTCCTTGAGCATCTACGCCCTGGCGGCGCTTGTCGCCCTGGTGGCAGCGGCCACGTATCCAGCAGGACTGATCTTCGGCTCCTTTTTGGACGTCTACCGGCTCACCTCGCCTCTTCTGGCGCTCGCCGGTGCTCTGGTGGCGCTCGCCGGAACGGTTCTGCTTCGGCGGATTCACACACCCTACCTGTCAGGCATGGGAGCGGCATGGGCGGTCATCCTGAACCTGATGCTGCTTCTCGGGCTCTTGGGATTCGTGGCACTTGGCTACACGCGGCACGACGACTGGCTCGTGACGTTCGGGGCTCTCCTGTTGTTCGCCTTCGTGATCTTCAAGTACTTCGACTGGCTGTTCACGTTTCTTGACCGCAGTATCGCATTCGTCGGTGCGGGCCTGGTGCTCCTGCTCATCGGCGGGCTCATGGAACGGGGCCGACGCTATGTGATCTCGGCGATGGAGGACGGGCATGCATCCAGATAAGCCCAGATACTCCAAGTCGCTGCTGCTGTTCGCGGCCGCGCTGGCGATCCAGATCACGCTCATCGGCACGATCATCGGGTACAAGGCGCTGACCGTCGCGACGGGCACAGAGGTCACGCTGCAGATCATGCCGGTCGATCCGCGCGACCCGTTGCGCGGCGATTTCCTCACGTTCGACTACGCGATCACCACGCTCGAGACCTACGTATTCGCCTACGAGCCGGTCAAGACCGGGGATACGGTCTACGTGCCAAGGTGTTGATAGACCCCGGAGGTGCGGCCGTGCTGCGACAGGTGTTCGTGGACGGGAAGGCGTGGCCGTAAGGACCGTCACTCACGAGCAACGAGAGATCCACGCGTACGCAAAGTGTGGCCCGCCGCTTCCGCGACGGGCCACTCGATATGCCTGGGGTGGGTGACGGGGCTCGAACCCGCGACCTTCGGAGCCACAGTCCGACGCTCTAACCAACTGAGCTACACCCACCGTGATGAGCCTGGCACGCCCGGAGGGATTCGAACCCC
>CAMTXY010000222.1:0-3229 GCA_947085795.1 uncultured Actinomycetes bacterium
GACCTCGTCGTGGTGCTCGGGTCGCTCGACCCCGTGTTCGGGGAGGTGGACCGGTGAACGGCTTTCTCGGCGGCGTGGTGTGGGGCCTGGCGGGCGGCACGCTCATCGCGCTTGCGGCGCTTTTCGGCGTGTGGTGGGAGCGTAAGGTCGCCGGTCGCATCCAGATGCGCATCGGGCCGCAGACGACCGGCCCGTTCGGACTGCTCCAGACGCTCGCCGACACGGTGAAGCTCATACTCAAGGAAGACATCACCCCCACCCAGGCCGACGTGCGCGTCTTCCGTCTGGCGCCGTTCATCGTGTTCGTTCCGACCGCGATGTCGCTCTCGGTGATACCCTTCGCCGCAGGGTTCGCACCGCTGGACTCGAGTGTGGGGATGCTGTTCTTTCTCGCCGTACCGTCGCTTTCGGTGATCGGAGTGCTGCTCGGCGGGTGGTCGAGCCGCAACACGTATGCGACGCTCGGCGCCCTGCGCGCCGCCGCGCAGATGATCTCCTACGAACTGCCGAGGACACTTTCGGTGTTGTGCGTCGTCGTGCTGGCCGGAAGCATCCGGCCGCTTGATGTGATGGAGGCGTGGCGACCGTGGTGGGTGCTCGCCACCGCCATCGGCTTTCTCGTGTACTTCATCTCCTCGATCGCCGAGGTCAACCGTGGGCCTTTCGACATCCCCGAGGCCGAGTCCGAGCTCGTCGCCGGGTACTTCGCCGATTACTCGGGCATTCGCTGGGCGATCTTCATGATGTCCGAGTACGGTGCAGTGGTCGCGGCGTCCCTGTTCGGCGCCGCAGTGTTCCTCGGCGGGTGGCGCTGGCTTCCCGGGGTGTGGGGTATCGCGGTGTTCGTGCTGCTCACCCTCTTGCTCATCACGGCGATGGTGTGGGTCAAGTGGACGTATCCGCGCATGCGCGCCGACCAGCTCATGGTCACCGCGTGGAAGGTTCTGACCCCGATGGCGCTTGTGCAGCTCGTGATCGTGGGGGTGATCGTACCGTGGTTGTGAGCAACGAGTACCCTGCGGGCGTCGCAGGGTTTCTCGCCCGGTGGCGTTCACTCGTGACCGGCATCGGGATCACCGCCAAGCGCGCCGCCAGTCCGGTCAAGACGCTGAGCTACCCCGCCGAGAAGTACACGATCTCGCCGAGGTGGCGCGGACCGCTTCGCCTGCGCGGCATCCTCGGCAGAGAGGATATCCCCGTACTCAACGGGCCGTCGCCGGTCTACAACGGCCTCATCGACTCACTGTATCGCGCCGATCGGCTCGCCCCGTGTGTGGGCAACTGTCCGGCCAACGTCGACGCGAGAGGCCAGAACTACTACATGGCCGACAACCGGCCGGTCGAGGCGTACGAGCTCGTGCGCGACCGCAACATCATGCCCGGCGTGCTCGGCCGCATCTGCCACCATCCGTGCGAGGCCGCATGCCGCCGCAACTATTATGACGAGGCTGTCGCGATCCGCCCGTTACACCGCATGGCCTACGAGGCTTACCAGGCGGACAAGCCGCCGCTGGAGCCGCTTGCAGTCACGCGTGAGCAGACCGTGGCGGTCATCGGCTCCGGGCCGTCGGGTCTGGCGGCGGCGTGGGATCTCATGAAGCTCGGCTACCGCGTGACCGCGTACGAGAAGGAGTCCAAGCCCGGCGGTGCCCTGTACTCGGGTGTCCCGTCCTACCGCCTGCCGCGTGAGGTGCTCCACAGCGAGATCGACGACCTTGTCGCGCTAGGGCTCGACCTGCGGTGCGGGATCGAGATCGGCGTCGACGTGCCGATGGACCATCTGCTGGGCGAGTACGACGCCGTGCTCATCGCGGTCGGGCTTCAAGTGAGCCGGATCCTGCCGATCCCAGGTGCGGACGCCGAGGGTGTCCGCGGAGCGCTCGAATTCCTGCGTGACGTGAACGGGAAGCACGATGCGGGTGTCAAGGGTAAGCGCGTGATGGTCATCGGCGGCGGTAACGTCGCGGTCGACGTCGCCCGGTGCGCGTTGCGTGTCGGAGCGACCGAAGTGCACCTCGCATGCCTCGAGTCCTCCGACGAGATGCCCTGCCACCCCTGGGAGATCGAGGAGGCGCTCGACGAGGGCGTCATCGCCATGTGTGGCCAGGGTCCCGAGAAGGTGCTCGAGAAAGACGGGCACGTTATCGGAATGCAGCTGCGCGAGTGCGTGTCGGTCTTCGACGCGGCCGGCCGCTTCGCGCCGGAGTTCGGCGAGGGGTACACGACCGTGGACTGCGACGTCGTGGTGTTCTCGATCGGCCAGGCCCCGGTGCTCGCCGATGTGGTGGCCGGCTCGGACCTCGTGCTGACCGAGCGCGGCCTGCTGCCCGTCGACGGTACGCTGTTCACGACCGAGGTTCCTGGCGTGTTCTCGTGCGGCGAGGTCGTCACCGGCCCTGGCAGCGCGATCGGGTCGATCGCCACGGGTCACGAGGCCGCTACTAGCATTCACCGTTATCTGTGCGGCGAAGACCTCGCCGAAGACCGCGTGGCCCGCCCGGTCCCCGTTTACTCACGCTACAAGGCCGCCACCCTTCGGGGGGTCGAGCAGACCCGGCTCCGTATCGACATGCCCCTGGCGAGACCCGAGGAACGCGTCCGCGATTTCCGCCAGATCGAGCTCGGCATGACGCATCTCGAGGGGCTCAACGAGGCCGCGCGGTGTTTGCGCTGCCAGTCCGAGGTCTGCGTCGGGTGCACCTTCTGTGCCCGCACGTGTCCGGACTATGCGATCGCCGTCGAGCGCGTCGACGACCCGGGAGAGCGCGCGGTGACGCGCTACGACCTCGATCTTACGAAGTGTTGCTTCTGCGGTCTGTGCGCCGAGCAGTGCCCCACCGACGCGCTCGCCCATACCGGCCAGTACGAACTGTCGTTCATCCACAGGGATCTGATGCTGTTCGACCGTACCGAGATGCTGCGCGACCCCGGAGGCACCCGGGCGACCGGTCGCGACGGAGACCGCTCCGCCCTCACCGGGGGTGAGCGGTGATGCCCGTGATCTCCTTCGACCAGATCGCGTTCTGGCTTCTGGCCGCAGCGTCGTTCGCTGGTGCGGCCACGGTCGTCTTCACGCGCGACGTCATGCGCCTGACCATCGGTCTTGGTGCCTTCTTCCTGTCGGTGGCGGGATGGTTCCTGTACTTGGGACATCCGTTCCTGGCAGCAGCCCAGGTATTCGTGTACGTGGGCGGTGTCAGATCGGAAGAGCACACGTCTGACTCCAGTC
>CAMTXY010000223.1:0-3494 GCA_947085795.1 uncultured Actinomycetes bacterium
AAGGGCTCGTAGACGTCCTCGAGCGTGTCGGTCTCCTCGCCCACCGCCGCCGCTAGCGTGTTGAGCCCCACCGGACGGCCGCTGAACTTGTGGATGAGCGTCTCGAGGATCGCGAGGTCCATGCGGTCGAGCCCGACGTGGTCGACCTCGAAGAACGCGAGTGCTTCCGACGCGACGTCCTCGGTCACCGCTCCGTCGTGACGGACCTGCGCGTAGTCGCGTACGCGCTTGAGCAGGCGGTTCGCCAGTCGCGGAGTGCCACGGGAGCGTCGCGCGACCTCGGCGGCACCGTCGGGATCGATCCGCACCCCCAGAATGCCAGCCGAGCGTTCGACGATCGCCTTAAGCTCGAGCGGCGTGTAGTAGTCAAGGCGAAACGCCATGCCGAAACGATCGCGCAACGGTCCGGTGAGCAAACCCGTACGCGTCGTGGCGCCCACGAGCGTGAAGTGCGGCAGGTCGAGTCGAAGGCTGCGCGCGGCAGGCCCCTTACCGATCACGATGTCGATAACGAAGTCCTCCATCGCGGGGTAGAGAACCTCTTCCACCGCGCGGTTGAGGCGGTGGATCTCGTCGATGAACAACACATCGCGCTCTTCGAGGTTCGTGAGTATGGCAGCGAGGTCGCCCGCGCGCTCGATCGCCGGGCCGCTCGTGGTCTTGAGTCGCACGCCGAGCTCGTTGGCGATGACCGCGGCCAGCGTGGTCTTGCCCAACCCCGGCGGGCCGGAAAGCAGGATGTGGTCGAGCGGCTCGTCGCGCGCCTTTGTCGCCTCGATGAGCACGCTGAGGTTCTCCTTGACCCGCGCTTGACCCAGGTAGTCTTCGAGCCGCTGCGGTCGCAGGTTGCGGTCGATCTCGAGGTCGTCATCGGTGAAGTCCGCCGACACCAGACGTTCGGACTCCTCGGCCCACGTCTCGCCGTCGCCGGCCTCCCATACGGTGCTCAACTACACACCTCCCCCGAGCCGTTTGAGCGCGTGCTTCAGCTGCGCCTGGGTGTCGGCCGCATCGCCGCCCGTAAAGCTCTTCGTCGCCGCAGCGATCTCCGCCGAGGAGAACCCCATGGCAAGCAGCGCCTCGCGGACTTCGGTCACCGCACCGCTGGTCCCGGTCCTGTCTCCGACCGCTCTCAGCTCGATGCCGGTCACATCAAGCTTGTCCTTCAGGTCGAGGATGATGCGCTTCGCGGTCTTCGTGCCGACGCCGGGAATCTCGCTTATGAGCGCAACGTCTTCGTGCGCGATCGCATCAGCTAGTGTGTCCGGCGAGAAGCTCGACAGCGCCGAGAGCGCGACCTTCGGGCCGACGCCGCTTACCGTGATGAGCTTCTCGAACAGCGTCTTCTCCGCCTGGTTCTCGAATCCGAACAGGCTCAGCTCGTCCTCGCGGACGTGCAGGTGCGTGTGGATCGTGACCGTGTCGCCGACGGCCGGCAAAGCCGCCAACGACGTAGCCGACAGCGCGAGCCGATAGCCCACCCCACCCACGTCGAGCAGCAGGTGAGTCACGGTCTTGTCGGCGACACGTCCCGTGAGAAACGCGATCATACGGCGGCCCGCTCGAACGCGCGCGTCCCGCGCATGTGGGCGTGACAGATGGCGGCGGCCAGTGCATCGGCCGCGTGATCGGGAGCGGGTTCCTCGGCGAGTTCGAGCAGCACGCGCACCATGTAGGCGACCTGGGACTTCTCGGCCGAACCCGTGCCGACCACCGTGTTCTTGATCTGCACGGGACTGTATTCGCCGAGGACCAGGCCCGCATCGGCCATCGCGAGGATCGCGACGCCGCGGGCCTGCCCCGTCGCGAACGCGGACTTGGCGTTGGAGCCGAAGTACACGGCCTCCACCGCGCATTCGCCCGGTGCATGGTGCGCAATCACGCGCGCGAGCTCTCGGTGGACACGGGCGAGACGCTCGGGAAGCGGTGACTCGCTGGAGGTGGTGATGCAGCCGTACGCGAGGCAGCGATGGCGCGAACCGCGGGTCTCGATCACGCCCCAACCGGTGTTCGCGAGCCCCGGATCGATACCGAGGATGATCACGGACGCCCCCTTGCGAATCGCCGCCAATCGAACATATGTTCAGGGTAGCGCAGGGGGTATGGGGTGTAAAGCGGCGGCGATCTCGTCGGTGAGCTCCATGGTGTGGTAGACGTTCTGGATGTCATCGTGTTCCTCGAGCAGGTCGATGAGGCGCAAGACCTTCTTGGCGTCTTCCACGCTCACCCTCGTCTCGGCTACCGGCTCCATGACCAGTTCGGCGCCTTTGACCGGCACGCCAGCCTGCTCGAGCGCGCTTTTCACCACCGTCACGTCAGAGGGGCCGGTGGAGACGATCCATTCACCGTCGCCCTGCACGAGATCGTTGCCTCCCGCATCGGCGACGAGCAGCATGAGCCCTTCTTCGTCCTGTGCGCCTGCGGCTTCAACCGTGATCCGCCCCGTGCGCTCGAACTGAAACGCCACCGAACCGGTCGCGCCGAGGTTACCGCCGGCGCGCGTGAAGGCGTTGCGGACGTCGGCTGCCGTGCGGTTGCGGTTGTCGGTGAGCGCTTCGAGGTAGATAGCCACCCCCGCAGGCCCGTAACCCTCGTAGACGACCTCCTCGAAGACGGCGCCATCGGCGGAGCTGAACGCCTTGGAGATCGCCGATTCGATCCTGTCTTTGGGAAGCGAGTAACTCTTGGCCTTCGCGATCGCGGTCGCGAGCGAGGCGTTGTTCTCGGGATTGGGGTCGCCGCCGTTCTTCGCCGATACGGTGATCATGCGCGAGAGCTTGCTGAACAGCGCCGAGCGCTTCTTGTCCTGAGCGGCCTTACGGTGCTTGGTCGTCGCCCACTTGGAGTGTCCCGACATCCGTTCGCTAGCCTCCTACCACCTGCTCGACGAAGTACCGGTGTACGCGCGGATCGCCGGTGAGCTCCGGGTGGAACACAGTGGCGAGGAGGTCCCTCTGCCGCGCGGCGACGACGCGGCCGCCGTGCTCGGCGAGCACTTCGACGCCCTCGCCCACCGCTTCGATCCACGGGGCACGAATGAACACGCCGCGGAAGTCGCCCCCGCCGACGCCGCGGAAGTCGAGGTCTGCTTCGAACGAATCGACCTGGCGTCCGAACGCATTGCGTCGCACGGTGACATCCATGAGCCGAAGCGAGCGTTGGCCTTCAACGGCATCGAGGATTCCCTCGGCGAGCAGGATCGTCCCTGCGCACGTGCCCCACACGGCCATGCCTGCACCGTGCTGCTGCATGATCGGGTCGTAGAACCCGTAGGTCTCCATGAGCTTACCGATCGCCGTGGACTCGCCACCGGGCACGA
The DNA here is from genome assembly GCA_947085795.1 of uncultured Actinomycetes bacterium. Classification (GTDB taxonomy): domain Bacteria; phylum Actinomycetota; class Coriobacteriia; order Anaerosomatales; family UBA912; genus CAMTXY01. Next base: position 3,320 of record CAMTXY010000223.1, read on the forward strand.
TCAGGCCGACGAGATCATCGAGCTGATGGGGTAGCCGCACAGCGACGGCGTCGACCTCGAGCGCCTCGAGCATAATGATGTGTTCTCGAAACGCCCCCTGGAGTGCCAGAACGCCGATGCGCACCTTACCAGCCCCGCTCCTGCATCCGCTCGGCGTCGGGGATATCGGAGATGT
>CAMTXY010000224.1:0-3874 GCA_947085795.1 uncultured Actinomycetes bacterium
GCTCGCGGAAGGCGTGGCGCGCCTGCGGGCCTTCCGGGGCATCGACACGCTCACCGCGGTGACGATACCGACCGAGACGTGCGACTTCAGGAGGTTTCCCGAGGCCCCGGCCTACATGGCGTTCACGGGGCTGGCGCCCTCAGAGCATTCCGGTGGGGCGTCGAAACACCAAGGCTCGATCACCAAGACCGGCAACAAGCACGTGAGGCGTGTTCTGGTGGAGGCCGCATGGGCCTACCGGCATGCGCCCGCCGTGCGCGGGAAGCTCAAGTGCCGCCAGGAAGGGCAGCCGCCCGAAGTCGTGGCGTACTCCTGGGCGGCGCAGTGCCGGCTCAACACCACCTACCGCAAGATCGCAGCCAGGAAGAACTCCAACAAGGCGGCCGTCGCCGTGGCCCGCGAGCTCTCCGGATTCGTCTGGGGTGCGATGACCGGGAACATGGGGTGTACCGCACGCGGGCGGGCGCCACAGATCCGAAGAGATCCTCGCACACGTTATGCGACTCTGTAAGCGCGCGCCTAGTGGGAGGCAGGCTTCGGCAGGACCGGGATGTGGGGTTCCAATCCCCGGATATCAGCATGGTCGAGCGCCGATTCCATGTGCCCGCCCGCTTGCATCTACTCAAGAGCGAAGACCACCCTGAGACCTGCGGGGTTGACTGGCCATCTCATATCAACGTGTTAGGCATGAGCAGCGGCCCACACCCTCACATCAGCATTCTAGCTTGCGCCGTCTAACGAGAGCCTTGGTTAGGCTCACCCCCGAGCAGCTACCGGACCTCGTCCCGACCCCCATCTGTTGGGACGATGTCGCCCTCAAGCCATGTGAACTTGTCCGAACGGTCGAGCGGATTAAGAACTGCCCGCCACGCTTCGAGTTTGTCTGCATAGCGAAGCGAAGCATTCGCCGGGCTCGTGGACGGAAGCCTACGCACCTCGACGACACCGGAAGTGAGGGTCGGTTCGATGCAGCGAACGAACAACTCCTCCGCCTTGGAGCCGTTAAGGAATACGTGCGATACCTGCGGATGCTCGCGAAGAAACCCGGCGATATCATTCAGAATCTCTGAACCAGGAACAATCTTCGAGTCGAGACTCGAGCCCTCACGGCTGGCCGATGCCAGAACGTCCCAAAGAGCGATGCCCCAGCGTGTAATCGCATCGAGGCGGGCCTGGTAGTCGAGCGCCGGATAGGCGTCGAACAGATCCCCCATGATGCGCCAGAACGCATTGCGCGGATTCGCATAGTACTGGCCGAGCCGGAGGGATTCGGCACCCGGCACGGTGCCGAGCACCAGCACACGAGCGTCAGGTAGGGCGACCCAGTCGAAGCTCTCAGCCAAGCGACCCCCTAGGGTTGAGCCTAACGTGTTTGAGATGAGCGGCAACGCGAAGCGTTGTCCGCTCGATCTCATGGTTAGCACCCTCAGCTACCCGCCCGAACGGAAAAGCTCGCCCTGCTCCGCTGCAAGCGGCGTGTCCACCCGTTCCGCTCTTTCATACGTAGACAACTTGGCGTGGGCTGGCAGGTGCGGCTTCTTGCCGCGCTCCAGCAGATCCGCAATCGAAAGGATCTGGATGCGCTCGTAGTCGTCGTTCCAGACGTCCGAATGCCAGAACCCGGCCGTTGCGGCTTCCTCTCTCATGTTGCGAGTGGGCTCCTCCAGGGTGATGAAGAGCCCAAATGCGGCCTTCTCGCGTTCGAGCGTCCCTTTCAAATCGCGGATGTGCGACGCATTGACGTGACCGCTCTTGACACTCACGAGCACCTGCTCGAGTTTGCCGTGCTGGTCCGTGAAGGTGATCTTGCCGTCGATTCCCTTGTCCGCGCCCTTTTTCTGGCTGCCGCCCACAGGTTTCGCATCAACAAGTCCGAGCGCCCACCACTGGAATTGGTAGCGTCCTTCGTGGTCGACAGCCAGTTGCCGAGCCCCTTCGACTTCAGTCGGCTGTCCGATGACCTCGATGTCATCCAGACCGAAGCTGTCCTTCAGGCGTGCCTTCATGACAGCAATCGACAGATACGTGATGTCGATCCCGACCCACTTGCGACCGAGCTTCTCAGCAGCGACCAGAGCCGTTCCACATCCGCAGAACGGGTCGAGGATGACGTCGCCGGGATTCGATGAGGCTTCAACGATTCGTTCGACCAAGGCAAGCGGCTTCTGGGTTGGATAGCCGAGACGCTCTGCCGCGTTCGGATTCAGGACGGAGATCTCCCACCAATCAGGCATGGGGCTTTGAGCCTCTTCGCCGTCGACACTCGTAGCGGTGCGTACGCCATCGACGAAGACCGCCTGTTGCTTCTTGCCCTTCCAGCGGCGCTGAGTGCCCTCAGAAGGAGCAGTGTAGAGGACGTTGAAGGTGTGACTACCGTCCCGCACTTTGCTGTAGAAGAGCAGTATGTCGTGATTCCGAACGAACTGCCCTGCGGCAACGGACCACTTCCGATAGCACCAAACGACTTCGTTACGGAAGCATCCATTGCCGAAGATTGCATCGAGCAAGACCTTGAGGTAGTGGCTGGCCGTCGGGTCGCAGTGCAAGTAGATGGACCCCGTTGACTTGAGTACACGGCGCAACTCGACCAGCCGCCCAGCCATCTCAACCAAGTATGCCATCATCTGGTTCTCGCCGATGCCATGTCGTAGCGCGGCAATGATCGTCGAGACGTTGTCTGGAACACGACCTTCGTGACGAGCAGTGTTCGTCAGGTACTCGTAGACACGTTCCGCGTCAGGACCCCAGTGCCATGTGTCCTCAAATGCGACCAGCTGCGCATCGCTCTTGCGCCCTGACTCGTCCTTGAAGATGACGTTGTAGTCGCGGTTCGAGTTGAACGGCGGGTCAAGGTAGATGAGGTCGACAGATTCGTCCGGGATGTACCGCCGGAGGATGTCCAGGTTGTCGCCGTAGTAGAGGACGTTCGTCTTCATAGTTCGAGCATACCAGAGGCCCCCGGAGCAGCCGAGACTGCTGATGGTGCTAACTATACATATGCAGACTGGATAACTTCGCAATACGCAGGTTATCGCAACCGGCCGTCCCTGCCAGCTGGCACTTCGGGCTTATCCAGTCTGCATAACTACGTCAGACGGGCTCTGGGTCCGTGGCGGTCCTAAGCTCGTGTAGTATCGCCCACCATAGAATCTAGAAGACGGCCCTTCCGGGGGCCGATCTTCTGTGTTTCTGAGCTGGGGATTTGTCAGTAGCCCTACTCCACTTTCGGCTCCGTGCCGCTCCGACTGGCATCATTGGCATCGATGTCAGACCCCCGTGCTTGGATGTGTACGTCCAGCTTAAAGGGGTCCGCCATGTCGACAGTGTCAGCTCGTCAGCGAATCGGGCGTACGGCTGCACGCTTGCGCAACGAGGGTCGCTTCGATGCTGCGCTCGAGTACTTGGAGCGCGAGGCGGACGGTGCGGCTGCTGCCGGTGATGCGCCCACGAGCTCGAGGTGCTGAAGTGGCGAGCCACCGCGTTGTGGTTTGCTGGACGACAGGCGGAGGGTATTGAAGTCGCCCGGCGAGCGGTTGCGCTCAGCGAAGAGGTGTCCGGGAGCGAGGCCATCCAATGCACGCTGACATTGGCAATGCTCCTGGCCGCTATGGAAACGGGACCAAATCCCGAGGCGGAGCGAGCCGAGGAAGTCCAGCGAAGAGTGGATGATCTCAAAGCGCGTGGAGGCGGCTTCCAGGGCTAGTGTCGCTTAGGTTGTCACATGTTAGAAGTCGGGTCTGTCAAACGAAACAGGCCAGACACGTTTACCATGTCTGACCTGCGATTTTCTTGGTCGCGGGGACAGGATTTGAACCTGTGACCTTCGGGTTATGAGCCCGACGAGCTACCAGACTGCTCCACCCCGCAATATCCA
>CAMTXY010000225.1:0-12067 GCA_947085795.1 uncultured Actinomycetes bacterium
CGGTAGTCGAGCGCGCCGTGACATTCATAGCACAACCTCAAGTCGTGCGCTTGTAATTTCTCGAGCTGTCGCGTCGCCGCGTTCGCCCCGTTGGCCCCGAACGTCACGTGACAGTCGTAGCAGCGGTAGTACTTCCCTACGCTTTCTTCCACATCGAAGTGCACCGCGTGCGTGGCGAACCCCTTGTGCTTGATCCCGGTGGCGGGCTCCTGCTTCATCTCGTCGTGGCACGGAACGCAGTTCTCCCGCGTGAGCTCGGCGCGTCTCACGGTGTCGTGATGGCAGACCTGGCACGAGTTGCGGTCCGTGTGGCACACGTTGCAGTCCTGCCGGTCGATGCCCGGCGCCGGGGTGTGGTCGGAAAGCCAGTCCGCGGGGTGCGGCATGACCGTCTGGTGGCAGATCTTGCACGACGGCGAGTCGTGGCACGACCCGCACGCGCCCCGCTGCTCTAAGAAGGGCCTGCCGTGGGCCGAGATCCATTCGGCTTTCCGGTGATCGGCCGGGATCACCTTCTCGCTTCCCGGCCCGTCCGGCCGCCGCCCCATGTGGCACTCGACGCAGAAATCGGGCTTGTGGCACATCGCGCAGTACTCGGGCTCGATGCCCGCTCGCTCCCTGTGGTCCTTGCGCTCGAAAGCGGGCGTGTGATCGGGCGGCTTGAGCTCGAACTGCGGGGGATGACACGCGAGGCAGTCCTCGGTGGCGATCACCCCCGCCACGCCGTGCGTGGCGCCGTGGCACCGGTAGCACGAGAGCATGTCGGGGCGGCGCACGCCCTCGATCCCGTGGCCGAACCGCGAGTGGCACACCGTGCACTGGTAGTTGCGGCGCAGGTGGTCCGCGTGGGCGAATATGATGCGGCCGGGCGTGAAGTCGTCGACATCCGGATGGCAGTAGATGCACTGCCCCATCGACGTCGGCTCTGTCGGGTAGACGGTCACCACGGGCTGTCTCGGCTTCTCGCGCAGGATGCTCAGGTAGGTGTTCGGCATCGGCCCGATATCGAGGTTCTCGGCCGTGTGGCACGCATCGCAGTCCGCAGGCGCGTCGTGGCACATCATGCACCGGTTGGCGTCTTTGCGGGCCCGCTCGGCGTGCGGCTCCTTGGCCCAAGCCGGCACGTGCGAGCGCGGTCTCAGGTCGAACGCCGGGGTGTGGCACGCGGAGCACTGTGCGGCCGCGAGCTCGCCGACCGGCCCGTGCTTTACGCCGTGGCAGTTGAAGCAGGCTTCCATCGGCGGGGAGTTCTTGGCTCCGCCCTCGTGCGCGACCAGGAGGTGGCATGCGTCGCAGCTGACGATGAGGTGCATGCCGTGACTGAAGATCATGCCGGGGCTCACGGTCTCGTCGAGACGCATGTGGCACGGGGCGCAGTTGCGAGACTCGACGCCTGCGTTCAGGTCGATGGACTCCGGAACGCGGGCGTCGCTTAGGACAGGGGGCAGTAGCAGGAAGGTGACGGCGGCCAACACAGCCACCGCCACCCCCAGCTTGATGTCACGTGTTCTGCGTCGACTTACGAGAACCACGACCTTATCCGTTCGAGCACGCGGCGCAGCGGGTTTTCCTCCGCGGCCTCGACCTTACGGTGTATCAGATCACCCGCCTTCGCTGCGAACGCTTCCGTCGATCCGCTGTGACAGCCTTCGGCCCCGCACGTCGCGGCCATGTTCTGGCTCGACATGAGCGATTCTGGATCGCTTGTAGGCCGGATATCGTGTGAACCGTGACACTCCCAGCATGCGGGCGCATCGCTCGCTCCACGCTTGTAGGCGGCGCCGTGGTAGTAGTCGTCGTACGAATCATACTCTGCCTTGTGGCAACGTGCACACATACGGTACGCCGAGCCGTGCAGCACCCGGCGGGCCAGCTCGGTATCGAGCCTTTGGATGTAGTGACCGCCGTGACAATCCGCACACGTCGGAGGCTGCACGGTGCTGCCGCGTTTGTCGCCCGCGCGCACGGCGCCGGACATCCAGTCTCGGAGCGCGTCGGCGTGTATCGACTTGTCGTACTCCTCGACGATGGCGGCCATCTCGGCGGCGCGCTCCTCGGAAAACATCGCCGGCGAGGTGTGGCACTCGCGGCAGGCCAGACCCGCGTTCACGTTCCAAAGCCGAGTGCGGTCCGGACCTTCCTCGTACTTGTAGTCCCGGTGGCACTGCTGGCAGGTCAGATCGCGGTGCGCTGACTCCTCGACCCCCAAGACCTGGTAGGACTTGGGCTGGCCCGCGGAGATCTTGGTGAGGTAGGGGTCACCGTGACACGACAGGCACCCGCCGTCGGAGTCGAACGTGTACGGCACGCCCGGGTCCCAACGGATGCCGAGCTCGTCGTGACAGTCGGTGCACCCGTTCTTGTCGTGACACATCATGCACTGGGTCTGCAGGCGCTTCTCGCCCGGCTCGACGTGGGGCTTCTTCGCCCAGTCCGGCGTGTGGAACGCGGGGCGCAGCCGGTTGCGCGGGGTGTTGTGGCACGCCTCGCAGTGGCCGCGAGCCAACTCACCCATGGGGCCGTGCTTAAGGCCGTGGCAGTCGAAGCACCCTTTCATCGTGGGCTTCTCCGTGCCTTCGGGCCTGTGCGGGAACCTGCCGTGGCAGGCGCTGCACGCGACCAGCTGGTGGTAGCCGTGGGTGAAGATGATCTCGCCGGCGTAGTTGTCCGTCTGGGCGATGCTCGCGTGACACGGGTCGCAGTTCTCGCCGTAGACCCTGTCGCCCAAACGGATGATGAGCGTGTCGTCGTCGATTTCGACCTCCGCCGCACCAGCCAGGCCGGTCGTGGCAAGCATGAAGACCCCCGCGGCTATCGCGAACGCTATGAAGAGATGTCTACCGGGGCGCGCTCCCATCATCACTGCCATACCTTCCCCTTCCCGTTCCGGGTGCGCTCGCGCGCTTTCCCGGTCTTCCTATGATAGCCGTCCCCCTACGAAAGCCAGGCACCGATCATCATGAACACGCTACGGATCCTGTCCCACGCCCGCTCGATGAAGACCGCCGCCGGGTTCGCGGCGACCACATCGGCTCTGCGGTGCACGAACCCCGCGTAACTCACGTACGACTCGTTCGCGTTCGGGTGACACTCGCCGCACGTCTTGACCAGAGCAGCCTCGTGCACCTTCGAGCGACGATCGCTTGAAGGCGCGATGTCGTGGTACCCGTGACACTGCCAGCACGCCGGGGCGTCCGTGGCCCCCCGGCGATATGCGGCGCCGTGGTAGTAGTCCGCATAGCTCTCCCAATACTCCTCGTGACATCGCCCGCAGATCTTGTAGCCCCGCCGGTGCAGTTCCGCCTTGCCTGCCGGGTTGTCGGTGAGCGCCACGATCCCGTGAGAACCGTGACAATCCCCGCACAGGGGCTTTTCCGCAGCGTCGGCGGTCTTCGTCGTCTCCCCGGGCTGGACGGCCAACGAGTGGACGCCGGCGCTGTAGGCGTTCCACTGCTCGAGGTGGCAGTTCTTGCACGCCAGCCTCGCCGTGCGACGCCACTGGCCGTCGGCCGTGCCATGTGGCGCCTTATACGCGAAGTCAAGGTGGCATCCCGTGCACATGATGCCGGCGTGCGGCCCGGCATCGAAGGTCTCCGGATCGACCCAGTACGTGATGACCCGGTCCCCTTGGATCCTGACAAGGTTCTCATCGGCATGGCACACCATGCACCCGGACTTGCCCGCTGTCGGCAGCGTGAAGCTCAGATCGTACTCCTGTGCCATTACCGCCGGGACGAACCCGATCAGGTAAGCCGCCAGACCGACGAGAACGGCGATGTTTCGCCGGACCGGTGACACAGGGACGCTCCCTCCAGGCTACTTTGCGGACTCGCTAAGAACCGGCGATGGCGCGTGGCCGTGGTCCCCACTATGGTCTTCTTCGCCGTGCGACGCGTGTTCCCTATCCAGAATACTCAGTCCGAAGAAGTTCAGGAACGCGGGGAAGTCCTCGGAAAGGGAGAGGTACACGTGCACGGTGGTCAGAATGATGAAAAGCCAGTTGACCACATAGTGGGCGATACGCATGTACCACCCGGCGAGGTCCACGGAGCCGACAAGCGGACCGAGCCACCAGCCGACGAACCAGTCACGCGGGCTCGTTCCCATGATGAGCGGCGTGGTGACCAGGGCGAATCCTGTGAACGCCTGGATGACCAGCAGGGGCGCGAACAACGTGTAGGTCGCCTTCTGCATGACGTTGTACTTGCCTAGATGCGGTTTGGAGCGCTTCACGAAGATGTAGTACAAGATGACCTGGGGCATCGTGACGATGTCGCGCTTCGTGATCGCGAACTCGCGGTAGTCGCGCCTGGCGGACATGAACGCGTACCACAGGCGCCACACCAGGTTGATGACCACGATGATCATGGCGACGTAGTGGGCCCAGCGCATAAACGTGCGCGCGTTGGCCAGATCGCCGACCAGAAAGCCCGGGAACCGGATGTAGAGGCCGGAGATGACCAGCACGATCATCGAGGCGACGTGCTGGAAGTGCAGGAACTTAGGCAGGGCCGGGATCGGCGGGCCTTCGTGATGCGGCCACTCCCATCCGACGAAGCGTCGCTTGGCGCGGCCCGAAATCAGATTGCCCAAGAAGTGCCCGGACAGACCGAGCAGCACCACGACGTACAGCGTGATGAAGACGTAGTCGATCCAGACGTTGAGCTGTAGCAGGTCTATCGCCGACACCCCCTACTCCCAGGGCACGCGCATCGCGCGTCCGCACGGTCATACCGATATGCAAGGATATTGGTGCGCGTAAGGCAAGTCAACGCGAATCGGCTCTGCTCGACGGCCGGACACCGCCGGCGGCCATGAGTTTTTCGGCGTGTGTCGCCTGTTCGGAGGGCAGCCGCATCGCGATGCCGCACAGCGCCTTGACGCTGCGGGGCGCAGGGATGGGGACGGCGTCGAGTCCGGCGTGCTTGAGCAGGGCCTCGGCGGCCAGCGCGTCGTGCGGGGTGGCGAAGCCGAAGACGACGAACCTGCGGGTCGGCGGGGCCACCGTCAGCTCTCGTCCGCGCCGCTCAGGCGGGCGACGGCGGTCTCGAGGTGATCGGCGGCGGCGGCGAAGCCTTCAAGCGCGGGGCCGTCGCCGCCCGGCAGGTTGACGATGAGCGTCGACCCCCGGACGCCGGCCACACCCCGCGACAGCACGAACGACGGGTCGTGCAGCACGCAGCGCGAGCGGATCGCCTCGGCGATACCGGGCACGAAGCGCTCGCAGAGGCTCGCCGTCGCATCGGGGGTGACGTCGTGCGGCCCGAGACTCGTGCCCCCGATGGTGAGCACGACGTCGGCCTCCTCGGCGTCGGCGAGCTCGATGATCGAGGTGGAGATGCACTCGGCCTCGTTCGGGCAGACGTGATACGCGATGATGACCCACCCGCGGCTCTCGCACGCGTCCATGAGCGCGCGGCCGGCGGTGTCCTCGGCGCCGGCGAGCGCGCGGGAATCCGAGCAGGTGATGATGCCTATGCGTAGCTCGGCCATATCACGCCTCCTCGTGCAGCGCGGCGGGCGCGGCGCCCTGCAGCGAGTTCCGCAGGTAGCCGAGGAACGCCTCGGCGGCCCGCGTGCGCGTTGTCCGCGGGAGCACCGCATAAAGCGGGCGCATGGCCGGAAAGCCGCTGGTGGAGACCTCGGCGATGGTGCGAAGCGCGAGCGCCTTCCCGGCGACGAAGCGGCTGACGACCGCCACGCCCACGCCGCCCTCGACCGCGCTCACGATCGCCTCGCTCGTGCCGAGCTCGGTGACGACCTGCATCTCGCCCGGGTCGATGCCCGCGCCGCGCAGGACCTCCTCGGCGATTAGGCGCGTGCCGGAGCCTTCCTCGCGCATGATGAACGGGGCCTCGACGACGGTGGCCGACGCGACCTTGCCGGTGACAAGCGGGCTGTCCGGCGGGCAGATCATGACGAGGTCGTCGGTTCCCATCCGCTCGAAGACCGCTTTGGCGTCGGGAAGCTTAGCTCCCGTCATGCCGAGGTGGGCCTGCCCGGACTCGACCGCCTCGACGACGCGGGCCGTGTCAGCGATCTGCAACGACACGCCGACCTGCGGGTACTCGCGCAGAAACGCGCCGAGGAGCCTCGGGAGCACGTACTGCCCGGGCGTGGTGCTCGCCGCCATGACGAGGCGTCCCGACACCGTTGCGGAGAGCCGCTCGACCTCGGCGCGCGCGTCGTCGAGCTCACAGAGCACCCGTTCGGCGAAGGGGAGCAGCGCGCGTCCCGCTTCCGTGAGCTCGAGCCTGCGGTACTTGCGGTCAAGAAGCGTGACCCCCAGGTCGGTCTCGAGCGCCTGCACCTGCATGGTGACGGCGGGCTGCGACAGGCCCAGTGCCCGGGCCGCCGCCGAGAACGAGCCGTGCTCGACGAGGGCGATGAGCGTGCGCAACTGCGAGATGTTCACCGGCAAACCTCCGATTTTTCGACCGGTTTCCTGACCCGTTTCGACCGGTTTCCTAACCCGTTTCGACCGGTTTCCTGACCCGTTACCAGACCCATTACCTTCACCCATGCTACCGAGTGTTGGCCCATGGGTACAATCAATCCTGTAAGTGAGAACGTTATCACTTCGAGAAGGGGCCGCTAGATGTCCGCAGCCGACCGGCCGTACGGGACCGCGCGGGTGTCGGCGCCGAGGCGCCGGATCGCCGATGAGGTCGCCTCGATGCGCGGGGCGTTCGCCGTCGAGGACCTCGTGACGGCGCTTGCCGATGCGGGTCGGGCCGTGGGGCTCGCCACCGTGTACCGCGCGCTTTCGGCGATGGAGCGGGCCGGGTCCGTGGCCCGCGTGGGAGAGCGCGGCGGCGCGGCGCTCTTCGCCCGCTGCGCCACAGGCGGTCACCACCACCATCTCGTGTGCACCGATTGCGGCCACGTGGCGCACACCGCCTGCCCGCTCGACGAGCCCGTCCTGCGGGCCGCCTCCGACGCCGGGTTCATGATCACCGGCCACGAGATCGTGCTCTACGGCGTGTGCGCGGCGTGTGCGCGGCGTGCCGCAGGCGCGGGGCGAAAGGACCCGCGCTGGCGACCGGGGGCGGTGCCGCCGGTGGACCCTGAACCTTAGCCTGACCTTGAACCGGAAGGAGACCCATGTCGCATATCCACATACCCGACGGAGTCCTGCCCCTGTGGCTGTGGCTCGCCGGATGGGTCGTCGCCCTCGCGATGATCGCGGTGACAAGCCGCATGGCGATCGCCGAGGACGTGCGGCGCAAGGTCCCGCTCCTTGGCGTCGTCTCCGCCCTCATGCTCGTCGCGATGTCAAGCGAGATCATCCCGATCGCCTACCACATCAACCTGACGGTCCTCGGCGCGGTGCTGCTCGGCCCGGTGCTCGCGCCGATCGCCGCGTTCATCGTCGTGACGATCCTGGCGCTGCTCGGGCACGGCGGCGTGACCGTCATCGGCCTGAACACGCTCGTGATCTCCGCCGAGATGCTCATCGGCCTCGCGCTGTTCAGGGCGCTGGCCGACGTGCTCGGCCGCAAGCGTGCGTCGATCTCGGCGGGGCTTGCCACCGTCGTGACGCTGGCGCTGTCGACCCTGCTGCTCGTCGGGATCGTGTGGCTCGGCGGCGGCGGCGACGCGGCGGGGCGCGAGACCGGCGCGCTCGACCCGGCGGACTTGCGGTTCGAGAACCCGTTCGCTGCGGGCGTGTTCTCGCTCGGGCTGTTCACGGCTGACGAACACGGCGAGGAGCCGGGCGATGAAGAGCCCGGGGGCGAGGGTGCGGGTCAGGGCGGCCTATCGGTCGGCCGGTTCGCGGCGGTCGTCTTCACGCTCGGCCCGCTCGGCTGGCTGCTCGAAGCGCTCATCATCGCTACGATCGTCGGCTTCGTGGCGCGCGTGAGGCCCGCGCTCGTGTTCGCGGGCGCGCTCGCCGATGAACGCCGCTACATCCCCGGCGACGAGACGGGAACCTCTTAAGAGATGAACATCGCGGCCATCGACTCCTCGGCGACGTTCGGCACCTCATGGCTGCACCGGACCGCGCCCCGGGCGAAACTCGCCGCGTTCGTGTTCGTGCTCGCGGCGGTGATCGCCACCTGGAACGTGCTCATCCTCGCGGCGATCGGGCTTGTGCTCACGGCGGCGGTCGTAAGCGCGCGTGTGCGGGCGGGATTGGCCGCGTCGCTCGCGCTCTACCCGACGATCTTCGCGGCGGTCTTCGCGTTTACGGCCGCCCCCGACCTGATAACGGGCGTGACGATCATCCTGAAGGCCACCGTGGCGGCGCTGGCAGCGGTGACCCTCGTGCTGACGACCCCCTACCCTCAGGTGTTCGCGCCGCTCCAGCACGTGCTGCCTACCGTCGTGGGCGACGCGTTGCTCATGACGTACCGCTCTTTATTCCTGTTGATCGACAAGTTCGGCAACCTGCTGACCGCGGTGCGCCTGCGCTCCGGGTTCTCCGCCCGTCAGCCCCTCCGCAACGCGAAGGCGGCGACGCGGGCGCTCGGCGGGCTGCTGCTGTACTCGATCGACCTGGCGCAGCGCGACCACGACGTCATGCGGCTGCGCGGCTACGAAGGCCGGCTGCGCGTCACGACGCCGCGCAGCGAGGCCCCCGCGCGGGATGCGGCCCTCGTGGTCGCAGCCGCCGGGGTCACGGGGCTCTCGGTGCTCGTGCGCGTGTACGCGGCGGCCCTCAACCCGTTCAGCTGGATGGCGCCCCTTGCGGCGCTCGCGATCCTGGTCGTCGTCCTGCTCGCTTCCCGGAGGTCCCGATGACGCGCGAACCGCACGACGCGCACGACGACGCCCGCGCGCAGTCACGCCCGGACGAGGTCGTCCACGTCAGCTGCGTGCGGCACTCCTACGAGGACGGGACCGAAGTCAACCTGTGCGGCCTGGACTTCATCGCCCTGCGCGGACAGCGCGTAGCGGTCCTCGGCCCGAACGGCTCAGGTAAGACGACGCTGCTCTACCACATCCTCGGGCTGCTGCACTCGCGGGAGGGGATGGTGCGCGTGTTCGGCATCGACCCCGCGCGCGAGTGGAAAGCGATACGCGAGCGCGTCGGCGTAGTGCTCCAGAACGTCGAGGAGCAGCTGCTTGCGCCCACCGTCTTCGACGATGTGGCGTTCTCGCCCCGGCAGTACGGATTGCCCAACGAGCAGGTCGAGGCGCGCGTGTCGGCGACGCTCGATCTCCTCGGCATCGCGCAGTTGCGCGACCGCGTGCCCCACAACCTTTCCGGCGGCGAGAAACGCAAGGTCGCGATGGCGGGAGCGCTCGTGATGCGGCCGGAACTGCTCGTGCTCGACGAGCCGTTCGAGGGGCTCGATCCGACGTCGCGGGAGACGATGCTCGAACTGATGCGCGACATCGCCGCGGGCGGGACGACCGTCGTGATGTCGACGCACGACATCGACAGCGTCCCGCTGCTCGCGGATTACGCGTACGTGCTCGCGCCCGGCGGGCGGATCGCGTTCACCGGCACGCCTGCCGAGGTGTTCGGGGAGGCCGACCTGCTCGCGGCCGGCAACATCAAACCGCCGGTGCTCGCCGAGCTCTTCGCGCGGCTGACCGAGCGTGCAGGCGACGGGCCCGCACCCGCGCTGTCGGTCGACGACGCCGTCGAAGCGCTTGTGCGCTGGCGGGGCGGCGGGGGGTCGCGCTGCGAACCTCCGCAGCCGCCGTAGGCGGCGGGGGGCGGCGGGGCGAACCTCCGCAGCCGCCTACGCGCGCTCTTTGACCGCCTGCGCGAACTGCGCCGCCCACGCGCGCGCCGCGTCGAGCTCGGCGCCGCTCGGCCGGTACTTGTGCGTGAACGGCTCGAACGGCATCTGAAAGCCGATGTCGACAAGCCGCTCGCCCATCTGCTTGCACGCGCCCGAAGACCACCCGAAAGACCCGAAGGCGCCGGCGATCTTACCGGTCGGCTTGAGCCCGGAGAGGTAGTGCAGATAGCCCGCGACGCGGTAGAGCATCCCGTGGTGCAGCGTCGGCGAGCCAAGGAGCAGCGCCCGCGAGTCGAGCAGGTGTCGCGTGACGTCCGCTACCGGCGTTGACGCCAGGTCGAACACCTCGACTTCGACGCCTTCGGCGGCTATCGCGTCGGCAATCGCCGAGGCGAGCATGGCGGTCGAGCCCCACATGGTGGAGAACGCCACGACGATCTTCTCGCGGGTCACGCCGGCTGTGAGGCCCGCGTAGGCGGCCAACGCCGCACCGAGCGCCTCGCCGCGCCAGATCACCCCGTGCGACGGCGCGACGACATCGAGTTTCCAGCCGGCGCCGATAAGCTTGTCGAGGGCGCGCGCGACCTGTGTGCCGAGCGGCATGAGGATGTTGGCGTAGTAGATCGTGGCCTCCTGGAGGGCAAGGTCGAGGCCGACCTCGTCGGCGAACCGCTCGGCGCTGGCCATGTGCTGCCCGAACGCGTCGTTTGGTAGCAGCGTGGCCGACTCGGCGACGTACGTGAACATCGAGTCGGGCCAGTGCACCATCGGCATGGGCAGGAAGCGCAGGGTTTTGCCGCCCAAGTCGATCACGTCGTCGGCCTTCACGGTTTCGATCTCGAGCCCGTCGTGGTACTCGGCCACGCCCGCTACGCCGGAACGCGACGCCACGACGCGCGCGCGGGGCATCGCCTCCATGACCTTGCGCAACCCGCCGTTGTGGTCGGGCTCGACGTGGTTGACGACGATCAGGTCGACCTCGGCAGGGTCCATGACGTCGGCGATGCGTGAGAGCAGCTCGTCGACGAAGGGCAGCTTGACTGTGTCGACGAGCGCGGTCTTCTCGGCACCCCTCACGAGGTACGCGTTGTAGGTGGTGCCACGCGGCGTCTCGTAGCCGTGGAAGTCACGCAGGTTCCAGTCGATGGCGCCGACCCAGGTGATGCCGTCGGACACGGGGACCGATCGCATGGACATGGGTGTTACCTCCGGGGTTGGTGGCGAATGGTACTCAAGAGAACATACCCGAGAAGGCGTCATTGCGGGCACGTGCGTGTCGGGCGGCTTTCCGGGCGGGATGGGCGAGGCACACCGTTCGCCCCTGGTACGCAATGGGTTGACATAGCCAAATCACAGGTTATTCTGTATACCATGTATATCAAGAGAATAGCTGAGGATGCGCTGGAGCGTGTCCTTGCCGGGAATAAGATCGGGATCATCCTGGGTGCCCGGCAAGTGGGGAAGACGACCTTGGTCGAGCACGTGCTCGCCGGCCGCAAGGCGTTGTTCCTCAACTTCGACGTCGACATAGACAAGCAGCGGTTCCTGGCAGCCGCCACCCTGTCGCCCGCCGACGGCTTGAAGAGCCTGGGCAGTCCCGATGTACTGGTGCTGGACGAGGCACAGCGACTGCCCGAGGCGGCGCGAATCGTCAAGGGCTGGCACGATACCCGGTTACCGGTGAAGGTGCTTCTGCTCGGCTCGTCCAATCTCGACCTGCTCGATCAGACAGCGGAAAGTCTGACGGGGCGCAGCGAGAAGCTGCGGCTGCCGCCCTTGACTTTCAAGGAGACCCTGCTTGGCCAGGACTGGTACTCCGAGACATACACGCAGGCCGTCCTGCTGGAGCAATTCGCCGCACCTCTGCGGGTGTCTGTGCTGCAATCGCTGGCGTTTGGGGCCTACCCTGAGGTCGTCCTCGCCGAAGACAAGCCGCGCCTGCTGCGCCAGTTGAGTTCCGACTACCTCTGGAAAGACATCCTCCAGACGGGCTTGGTGAAGTCACCTGACCTGATCAAGCGGCTGCTCACGCTGCTGGCGCACCAGGTCGGCAACGAGGTATCGACCCACGAACTTGCGACGCAACTCCAAATCGCCCGCCCCACCGTCGAGCGGTACCTGGACTTGCTGGAGCAAACGTACGTCGTCTTCCGTCTTCCGTCTTTCAGCACCAATCCCCGCAAGGAAATCGCGCGGAGCAAAAAGGTCTTCTTCTGGGACACCGGAATCCGCAATGCCTTGCTGAACACCTTCTCGACCGGCGAATTCCGTCCCGATATAGGCGTGCTGTGGGAGAACTGGGTGATCGCCGAGGCGGCGAAGCACAATCTGCTGCGCGGCGGCGTCGGCGAACTGTTCTTCTGGCGATC
>CAMTXY010000226.1:0-7378 GCA_947085795.1 uncultured Actinomycetes bacterium
CACGCCGAGATCCTCCGCGAGTGCGGCGGCGGCGATGTCGTCGATCCGCGGGATCGCAGGGTTCACGGACGCTCGCCGCCGACCGGTTCGAGACGCGGCGGCTCACCGCGCCGCCACACGAGGTGCCCCCGCCATGCTGCGTCGTCGCGTTCGGGGAAGTCCTCGCGCAGATGCGTCCCCCTGCTCTCCTCGCGCATCCACGCCGCGTGCGTGATGAGCGTCGCGAGCGTCACGAGGTTCTGCAGCTCCATCCCGTCGGTGCGCCTGATCGCGACGCCGAGCACCCCGGACAGCGCGTCGAGCACGTACGCCGCCTCCGCGAGCGAGCCGGCCGAGCGCGTCACGCCCACGAACGTCGACATCGCCTCCTGCAGCGTCTCGCGGGCGCGCTCCACCGTCATCGCGACCGCGTCGTCAGCTTCACCTGAGACCACCCGCGCAGAGCGTAACGCTTTTTCGTCGTCGGCGAGAGCCCGCGCGATACGTCGCGAGAACACAAGCCCTTCGAGCAGCGAGTTGCTAGCGAGCCGGTTCGCGCCGTGCAGGCCGCTGGCGGTCACCTCGCCGGACGCGTACAGTCCGGGAAGCGATGTGCGCCCGTCGACGTCGACCCGCACGCCGCCGATCATGTAGTGGGCGGCCGGCGCCACAGGGATGAGATCGGTCGCCAGGTCGTAGCCGACCTGAAGGCATGTCTCCCAGATCGTCGGGAATCGCCTCTTGAGATACTCCGCGCCCAGGTGACGCGCGTCGAGCCACACGTTGGGCCTGCCGCAGCGCGCCATGACCTGCTCGATCTCGCGGCTGACCACGTCTCGCGGGGCGAGCTCGGCGAGCGGGTGCACGCCGAGCATGAAGCGCTCCTCGGCGCAGTCGAGCAGGTATGCGCCTTCGCCGCGCAGCGCCTCGGTGATGAGGAACTTCGGGTTCGACGCGTGATCGAGCGCGGTGGGGTGGAACTGCACGAACTCGAGGTCGGCGATCTCTGCTCCGGCGCGCCATGCGGCGGCCACGCCGTCCCCGGTCGCGATCGAGGGGTTGGTCGTCACGCGATAGACCTGGCCGCACCCGCCGGTGGCGAGCACGATCGCGTCGGCCCAGAAGACCTCGAGGCGTCGGTCGGTGGTGTCGAACACGACGGCGCCCACGCAGCGCTCGCCTGCGGTGAGCAGGTCGACTAAGAAGCGCTCCTCGAACACCTCGACGCCGTCGGCGCGCTGCACCATACCCGAAAGCGCGTTCTGGACCGCTGCGCCGGTCGTGTCGCCCGAATGCAGCACTCTGGGCAACGAGTGCCCCCCCTCGCGCGCCAGGCTCACCTCACCGCTCTCGCCATGGTCGAACGCCACGCCGAGCGCCTGCAGGTCGCGCAGCGCCTCGGCCGCCTCCCCGACCACCGCACGCACAACCTCCTCGTCGTTGATGCCCCCTCCGACCACGAGCGTGTCGGACAGGTGCAGTTCGACGGAGTCGGCCTCGCCCACCGCACCCGCGATACCGCCCTGCGCGTACCAGGTGTTCGTCTCCTCGATCTGCGCCTTGGTCACGAGCAAGACCGTGCGCTTACCCGCCGAGGAGAGCGCCGCGGTGAGCCCCGCGATCCCGCTGCCGATGACGAGCACGTCCGCGCTGTGCTGCTCGAGTTCGTCGGTGTCGAACTGCACGAGGTAGCGCCTGCCTAGAGCATCGGGCAGCACGCCGGGCCGCGGCGCCCGCTCACGACCCCGGCCAGCAGCGATCAGCGGCATGCTCCCGGCGCCCCCGCTCCCCGCCGCAGCGAGGTCTTCGTGTCGACCGCTCTCAGCCAATGGCGATCATGCGCTCCACCGCAGCGAGCGCGCGGATGCGGATGTCTTCGTCCACCGCGATCTCGTGCTGTCGGAAGGCGAGCGAGTCGCGGACCTTCTCGATCGTCGTCACCTTCATGTTCGGGCACAACATGCGGGGCTCAAGGTTGACGAACCGCTTGCCCGGGGCGGCTTTCGCAAGGCCGTGGAGCAGGCCCTCCTCGGTCACGACGATGAACACCTCGGCCGGGCTGTCCGCCGCACGGACGAGCATCTGACTCGTGGACAGCACCGCATCGGCCAGATCGACGACCGCAGGCCGACACTCGGGGTGCACGAGCACCTCGGCGCCCGGGTGCCGCTCCATCGCCGCAGTGACCTGCTCGACCGTGACGTCCTCGTGGATGGGGCAGTACCCGTCCCACCCGACAATCTCGACATCCGGCAGCGAGCGTGCGACCCACGACGCGAGATTGCGATCGGGTCCGAACAGCACGCGCGAAGCGCCGAGCGAGCGTACGATCGCCACGGCGTTGGCGCTCGTGACGCAGACGTCGGCGAGCGCTTTGACCGCTGCGCTGGAGTTCACGTAGGTCACCACCGGCACGCAGGGATTCTCATCACGCCAGACCGCGAGGTCTGCGGCGGACATCATGTCGGCCATCGGACAGCCTGCCCGCGGCTCGGGCATGAGCACGGTCTTGCTTGGCGAGAGGATCTTCGCGGTCTCCGCCATGAAGTGCACCCCGGCGAACACGATCACGTCTGCGGAAGTGGCCGCCGCCTGCCGGGAGAGCCCGAGCGAGTCACCCACGAAATCCGCGACGTCCTGCACCTCGGCACGCTGGTAGTTGTGCGCGAGGATCACGGCGTCGCGCTCCTCGGCGAGCCTGCGGATCTCTTCGGCCACATTCACGGTTGAATCCCGTACGTCCGGGACGACAGGGGCACTCCGTGCGCCGCAGGCTCGAGCGGAGCGTTGTCGATGAGGCGAATCGGCCCGACGCGTCCCGCGACGAGTCCCCGGGCGAGACGGTCGACTACGGGCATCGGCTCGAGGGTGAGCGGATCGACCACCGCGGCGTAGTCGAGCTCGATTCCGGGACGGGACGCGACCTCTGCGGCCATCACGCTCTGAAGCGCCTCGCCCGACGTCTCCCCCCTGGCCAGCATTCTGGCTGCAGCTTCGAGCGCCTCGCACAGCGCGAGCGCCGAGGCGCGCGCGTCCGCATCGAGACGCATGTTGCGCGAGGACATCGCCAGGCCGTCGGGCTCGCGCACGATCGGACACTTCACGACCGTCGCAGGAATGTCGAGGTCGCGCACGACCCGCTCGACGATGCGCATCTGCTGGTAGTCCTTCTCGCCGAAGAACGCGAGGTCAGGGCGAATGATCGTGAGAAGCTTGGTCACGATCGTGGCCACGCCGGTGAAGTGGCCGGGGCGCACCTGCCCCTCCCAACGCACCGCGAGCGGACCGGGATCCACAGTGACCTGCGCGTCGGCAGCGTACATGGTCTCGGCTACGGGAGTGAACACGAGGTCCACGCCCTCGGCCTTCAGTAACCCTAAGTCGCGGTCCAGGTCGCGCGGGTACGTCTCGAAGTCCTCGGCAGGGCCGAACTGCGTCGGGTTGACGAAGATCGACACGGCCACGTAGCCGGCCCGCTTGCATGCGGCGCGCACCAGCGAGAGGTGGCCCTCGTGCAGCGCGCCCATCGTCGGAACGAGCGCGATCGTCTTGCTCTCCCGCCGCGCTCCGGCGATCGTCTGGCGGGCCTCCTCCTTCGATGCCACGCGCTCCATACGCTACCCCTTCTCGACATCTCCGCGCGGCACTGTGACGTCTTGGCTGGACACGGCCCGCAGGCCACCCCTCGCGAGCGCGACGTCTGCGATGACCTGCGGATCCATCGATGTGCCGTGCGCCGCGGCCGGGAACGCACCGCCGCGCACCTCATCGGCGTACGCTGAGACCGCCTGCATGATCGCCGCCCCGATGTCGGCGTACTGTTTCGCATGCCGGGGCACGAACCCGCCGCCAAGGCCGAGGATGTCGTGAAAGACCTGCACCTGCCCGACGCACCCCGCACCGGCGCCTATCCCGATCGTCGGGATGGCAAGCTCGTCGGTGACCATCTGCGCGAGCTCGGCCGGGATGCACTCGAGCACGACCGAGAACGCACCCGCCGTCTGCAGCGCGCGACAATCATCGAGCAGGGCGAGAGCGGCTGCCGCCTCCTTGCCCTGGACCCGGTAACCACCGAGCTGGTGCACGGACTGCGGGGTCAGCCCCACGTGACCCATGACCGGGATGCCGGCTTCGGTCAGTCGGCGCACCGTGGGCGCGATAGTCGCCCCGCCTTCGAGTTTGACCGCGTGGGCGCCGCCCTCGGCCATGAGTCGTCCCGCATTGCGCAGGGCGTCTTCGGCGCTTATCTGGAACGACATGAACGGCATGTCGACGACCACGAGAGCGCGCGCGGCGCCGCGGACGACCGCCCTGGTATGGTGGAGCATGTCCTCGACGGTCACCGGCAGCGTGGATTCATACCCGAGCACGACCATGCCAAGCGAGTCGCCGACGAGGATCACATCGACCCCGGCATCGTCGAGGAGACGAGCCGAGGGCGCGTCGTACGCAGTGACCATGACGATGGGACGCCGTGCTTGCTTCATCTCACGCAAGACGAGGGTGGTGACGGGTCGTGGTCGACCCAATGCTACTGTGGCGCTCATGATGGCGACACTCCTTCCCGGATCTGCCGTCTCAGCCTCCGTCGGTGAAGGTCCAAGCGGCCCCGTGCGGGCGGGAACGGCAGTATAGCACTGCGCGGACGTTCTCCGCGCCGCGCCGAACGCGCCATCACGCGCTCCACCATGCGCTCACGATTCGCTATCGCGCCCTTCTTCATCCACCGGCGACGCCCCGTCCGGCGCCTCGAACGCCTCGCTCCAATCGACGGGTGCCGCCGCAGCCTCGGCGAGCAGGTCACGGGCCCGCTGCGCCTGCGAGGATGGCACTTTGAGCTGGAAACGGCGCGAGAAGCCATAAGGGTCGCTTCCCCGTCCCGGCGGGAACGGTTCCCACGCGGCCGGTATCCCCTCTTGCGACAACACGAGCTCGGCGAAGGATCCGTCGATCTGGCCCGACATACCGGCCTGACCCGACATACCGCCCAGCGGCATGGCGCCGGTCGACGCGAACGCGGCGGGATCGGAGCCGAACTCCAAGACCGTCTCCCACGACTCCTCGTCTAAGCCGCCGAAAGCCGGATTCGAGAACTCGGGAAGCGGCCCGAGCCGCGCTATGACCCGCCCGACGCGAACCCCGTCCCGGGTTACGGGAGACCCGTCCGGCCACGCGGCCCCGGAATCGACTTCAAGCAGCGGCGTGATCACGAAGTCCCGCTCCGCCATGCGGGGGTGCGGGACGGTCAATCGCTCGCTCGTCCACTCCTCGGCGCCGGCGAGCAGGATGTCGATGTCGATAGTACGCGGAGTGTTCCTTTCGGCGAGCGGGTCGCGCCCCATCGCCAGTTCGATGTCTTGGCATGCGTCGAGCAGGGCGTCGAGCCCGAGAGCACTTTCGATTACCGCGACCGCGTTGACGAACGCAGGATACTCGTGCGACGGCCACGACTCGCTCTCGAACGCCGAGGAAATCGCACACACCCGCACGCCGTCGAGCGCATCGATTCGCCGCAACACCTCGGCTACGGCGGCGAGGCGATCGCCCGTCACATCGCCGAGGTTGCTTCCGAGTCCGATATGCACGCGCACCGTTATCGCCCTTTCGCGATCGCGTGAACCACCCTCATGGCCTGGACGGTCTCGGCCACATCGTGCACGCGCACGATCGCTGCACCGTGCGTGACGGCCCACACCGCCGCAGCGATGCTGCCGCCGAGCCGCTGCAGCGGGTCGTCGGCCCCGGTGCCGCCGAGAGCGGCGATGAAGCGCTTGCGTGACGCTCCGAGCAGCACCGGGTACCCGGCCGCGGCGATCTCGGGAAGCCCGCGCAGCAGGTCGAGGTTGTGCTCCGACGTCTTGCCGAATCCGATGCCTGGGTCGATGCAGATCCTGTCGGCGCCGACTCCTGCCGCTCGCAGGTCGTCCGCCCGTGCGAGGAGGTATTCACGCACCTCCGCCACTACGTCACCATAGCGCGGATCGTCCTGCATCATGGCGGGCTCGCCGAGCATGTGCATGACCACCACTCCCGCGCGTGACCCGGCGGCAACAGACCGCATCGCAGGATCGCTAAACCCGCTCACGTCGTTGATGATGCTCGCCCCGGCTTCAACGCACGCCACCGCCACATGAGCACGCCGCGTATCGATCGAGACCGGGAAAGCTTTCTCCGCGGCCAACCTCGAGACGACCGGGCGCACCCGGGCGATCTCCTCGGCGGGTGAGACCGGCACCGCTCCGGGGCGTGTCGACTCGCCCCCGATGTCGATGATGTCGGCTCCGGCTCCACGTAGCCGCAGGGCATGGGCCACCGCATCGGAAGGGGCCTCATAGCGTCCGCCGTCAGAGAACGAGTCGGGCGTCACGTTGACGATCCCCATGACCAACGGACGGTCCAGCGTCAACTCGAAGTCGCCGCAACGCCAGATACGCATCGAACTTACCCCCTCCCGGCATATATATGCCCGATTCTACCTGCCGGTGATGAGTGATATCGCCTCGGCGCGCGTCACGGCGTTGCTCTCAAGGATGCCACGGACCGCGCTCGTCATCGTGATAGCGCCGGGCTTCTGAACGCCGCGCATCGACATGCACAGGTGCTCCGCTTCGATGACGACGATCACACCTGCCGGATCCAGGTACTTCACGAGGGTGTCGGCGATCTGAGAGGTGAGCCGTTCCTGGACCTGGGGGCGTCGCGCGTAGACATCGACAACGCGTGCGAGTTTGGACAGGCCGCAGATCCTTCCATGCTTCCCCGGTACGTACGCGACGTGCGCGCGGCCCATGAACGGCACGAGGTGGTGCTCGCACATCGAGTACAGGGGGATGTCGCGTATGAGCACCATCTCCTGATGGCCCTCGTTGAATGTCACGCAGAAGTGCTCGGCGGGATCCTGCTTCAGGCCTGCGAAGATCTCGGCGTACATCTCGGCGACGCGCCGGGGCGTGTCGAGCAGCCCCTCGCGGGCCGGATCCTCGCCGATGCCTTCGAGGATGAGGCGGACGCCTTCTTCGATTCGCGAACGGTCCATCACGCGCTCCTTGGCAACGTACGGGATCAAGGCTCAATGATGCCACGAGGCGAAGCCGAGCGCACGCGAAGCTGGCGAGGGCGTCCTGCGAGAACGCTCAGTCGAGCAGGCCGAAGGCGCGGCCGATGCCCACGATCGCGGGTCCGCCGATGACGATCAGCGTGGCGGGAAGGATGCAGAGCACGAGCGGGAAGACCAGCTTCACCGGCGCTTTCTGTGCCTGCTCCTCGGCGAACTGGCGGCGCTTCACGCGCATCTCGCGGGACTGTGTCCTCAGGACGTTGCCCACGGTCACACCAAACACGTCCGCTTGCACGATGGCCATGATGAATGCGTTCGGCTCCGGAACCTGCGTACGTTCGG
>CAMTXY010000227.1:0-4064 GCA_947085795.1 uncultured Actinomycetes bacterium
CACCAAGTACATCGTCTACATCCTGATCGGCGGAAGCTTCGTGCTCCTAGGCGTGGTGCTCACGTTCTTCCTCGCGGGTGACCAGACGCTTACCGCGGGCGGACTGCTCGATGCGGGGATGAACCGCACCTCGCTGCTCGCGGTGTTCTGGTGCTTCATCGCGGGGTTCGGCGTGAAGGCCGCGCTCGTCCCGCTGCACGGCTGGGTGCCCGACGCGCATCCGGCGGCCCCCGCGCCCTTCTCGGCCGTGCTCTCGGGCGTGATGGTGGCGGCCGGCTCGTTCGGAATCATCCGGGTGGTGTTCCAGGTGTTCGGGGTGGAACTGCTCGAGGCGCTCGGCGTGATGCCGCATCTCGCCGCGATCGCGGCGTTCACGGTGCTCTTCGCCGCCATCCTCGCGGTCAACCAGGACGACCTCAAGCGGCGTCTCGCCTATTCGACCATCAGCCAGATGGGCTACGTCACCCTCGGCGTCGCGCTGCTCGGGGCCGAGGCCACCATAGGCGCGCTCGTCCACATCACGAACCACGCGTTCATGAAGGGTCCGCTCTTCCGGTGCGCGGGCTTGCTCATCAAGCGCGCGGGCATCCACAGGGTCAGCGAGATGCGCGGGGTGGCACGGCGCATGCCGGTGACCATGGCGGCCTTCTCGCTCGCGACGCTCGGCATGATCGGCACACCGCCGCTCTCCGGCTTCGTGAGCAAGTGGTATCTGGGGCTCGGCATCCTGGACGTGGAGCAGCCGCTGTACCTGGCGGTGCTCCTCGGCGGGGCGCTGCTCGCCGCGGTCTACCTGCTGCCGATCGTGTATGCCGCCTACTTCAAGGAGCCGCCCGCGCTCGCGACCGGGGAGACCACCGCGGAAGGCCGCGAGGCGCCGCTTTCGATGCTCGTGCCGACGGTCATCGCCTCTGCGCTCACGATCGTTCTCGGGTTGGCGGCGACCGCGCCGGGCTTCCCGTTCTCGCTCGCACGACTCGCCGTCGAGACGCTCTTCCGCTAGGAGACCACGGTGTCCGAGGCCCTCCACATCGCGCACCACCCGCTGCCGGCGCTGCTGGTGCTCTGGCCCCTGGTGTGCGCTGCCGCGATCCGGCCGCTCGGCCGATGGCGACCGGATGTGCGCAACGGCTTCATGCTCGTCGCGACCGGCGTGACCCTGCTCGGCGCCGCGGCACTCATCCCGCTCGTGGCTGCCGAGGAACGGGTGGCCGCTCGCGTGCCCGCGCTCATCGGCCACCTGGGGTTCATGGTCGACCCGTACTCGATGCTCTTCGCGCTCTTCACCGCGTTCGTGTGGTTCTGCGCCACGCTGTACTCGCTCGACTACCTCAAGCATGAGAAGAACCACGACCGGTTCCACACCACGAGTCTCGTGGTGCTCAGCGCGATGCTGGGAGTGGTGCTCGCCGGCGACCTAGTCACGCTCTATCTGTTCTTCGAGCTGCTAGGGCTGGTGGCGTTCCTCTTCGTGATACACACCGGGACCGGCGAGGCTAAGCGCGCAGCGATCAAGTACCTGTGGATGACGGTGCTCGGCGGGTTTGCGCTCATCGGCGGCATCTTCCTCACCTACGCGCTCGGCGGTGACGGCTCGATCATGCCGCTTCCGTTCGACACCGGTAACGAAACGCTGCGTTGGATCACGTTCGGGCTGCTGCTTGCCGGGTTCGGCGTGAAGGCGGGCATGCTCCCGCTGCACGTGTGGCTGCCCGACGCGCACCCGGTCGCACCGGCGCCCGCCAGCGCGCTCCTCTCCGGCGTGATGATCAAAGCGGGCGCCTATGGCATCTTCCGCACGGTGACAGCGCTCTTCCGACCCGAGATCATCGAGGACGCATCCGAAGCGCTCTGGCACATGACCGCGAACTTCGGGCTTGTGGTGCTCTGGATCGGTATCGCCACGATGGCGATCGGCGTCACGCTCGCCCTGGGCCAGCACAACGCCAAGCGCATGCTCGCCTACCACAGCGTGAGCCAGATGGGCTTCATCCTCGTGGGCATCGGCGCGGCGGGCTACCTCGGCACACACGGAGCGATGGGGCTCGCTGGCGGGCTCTTCCACGTGGTGAACCACGCGCTGTTCAAGGCCGCGCTCTTCCTCGGCATCGGGGCGGTGGTCTACCGCACCGGACAGCTCGACATGTACAAGCTCGGAGGGCTCTGGCGCAGGATGCCGTTCACCTTCGTGTTCATGCTCATCGCCGCAGCCGGCATCACCGGGATTCCGCTGTTCAACGGGTTCGTGAGCAAGTGCCTCATCCACCACGCGCTAGTCGAAGCGTACGAACTCAACCACGTCTACGCCCTCGCGGTAGCCGAGAAGATCTACGTGCTCACCTGCGGCGGCACCGCCTGCTCGTTCATCAAGCTCATCGGCCTGGTCTTCCTCGCCAAACCGAAGCAGGAGTACGGGCCCGAGGTGACGGATGCCCCGCCGAGGATGCTTTTGGCGCTCGGGCTGCTTGCGGTGCCCATCATCGCGCTCGGCGTGCGTCCGCACTTGCTGCTCAAGGGCGTCTTCGCGCCGGGCATGCACGCGTGGGCGCTCCACTACGACCTGCTCGACTACTTCCTCAAGAAGTACTTCCTGAGTCCCGGCGACCTGATGGACGGAGCGACCGCCGTGGCGCTCGGTGTCGTCATCTTCGTGGTCGGCATGCGCTTCGGGCTCTTCCACCTGCATGCGCCGAAGTGGTTCGGTGTGGACTACTGGTATCAGGCGTCCGCCCGCGGATTCCTGAGGGCGTGTGCGTTCGCCGAGGGATGGTACGAGCGCTACCTGGCGATGTGCTCGCGCACGCTGCGTGAAGCACGTCTCGGCTTCAGTTCCACGTGGACACGCACGGCGCGCAACTGGCAGCGCTTCATCGTGACGATCACGACCGGTGCTCCCGGACCCAGGAACCAGCATTTCATCCAGTTCGCCTACATCACCCTCGAACGAGAGCGCCAATCCACGGTGCGCTACGCCGTGACGAGAGCACACGAGTGGCTCCGGACCTGCGAGGACGTCGGCTCCGAGCGAACGCTCGCGACGGTCGAAGCCGTGCGCGACATCGCCTCGTACATGACACGGCGCCAGCTCAACCAGCGCATGGGCGTGCTTGCCGAGATGGTGCGAACCGGAGAGATCGAAATCGTGCGATACGCCTTCGACGACGTGGTCGACGAGGTGCGTATCTTCCGCAGCCAGATCGCCCACACCGCGATCGAACTCGCCGAGCGGCGGATGTCCGGCGCCGACGTGCTTCGGCCGATCTCTGTCGAGATGAACCGCATCCTGAGCGAGGAGCGCTTCGACCGCAGGCTGCGCGCCGCGACTACCGTCGCGCACCCGGCGTTGCCGCACATCCAGGGCATCGGCATGCACGTTCGCAGCGCCGCGGCGGGGGGACCCGTGACCCTCGACGACCTGGGGGCGCGCGGACTCGGGCGGCTCGAGCGTTCGGCCCGCTGGGCCACTGAGCTCGTGCGGCTCGTGGTGGAGGTGACGACGCAGGAGAGGCCAGGCTGGCTGGCCACCGAGCGGCTCGATCCGGAAAGCGTGCTCGCGACCCGCAGGCAGATACAGCGCTACGCCCGGGACATGAGCTTCAACATGGCGGTGATCCTGGTGGTGTTGCTCGTCTTCCTCGCGAGCCTCAGCGCAGACGGGGGCATCAGCCGTTGATGCTCGCGTGCATGAGCGCTGCCGCACGCTCTGCCGGACCGCTCGTTTGAGATCAAGCGCGACCGCCGCGCAGTCGTGCACGGATCCCGGGGAAAGCGGCAGCCGTGCTAGCGCCGATAAGGTTCGCCACCAGATCGAGCATGTTGTTCACGTAGTCTCCGACCCCGGTCTCGGGCACCGTGACCACGGCGATGAACTCGACGATCTCGATGAAGGCCCCCGCGCCGAGCACGCACCCGATGACGATCCACGCTTCGGCGGCCCCAAGCTTCATGCCGGCCATCCGGAACAGCCAGCGAAGAAGCGACGCCCCCGCGAATGCGTTGTACAGGTGCACGTAATTGTCGAAACGGACGCCGAAGAAGTAGTGGCCATAGAGGCGGACGTTTTC
>CAMTXY010000228.1:0-2056 GCA_947085795.1 uncultured Actinomycetes bacterium
GGCGACGCCATCGACATCGACGCCGACGGCAACGTGGTCGGCCTGTTCTGACACGCGATTCGATCAAGGGATCCTTCGATGCCGATAGTCACCTTCATGCCGGACGACATCACCGTCGAGGTCAGCGCGGGAGAGAATCTCCTGCGCGCCGCGATGGCGGCGGACGTCCGCATCACCGCCCCCTGCGGGGGGGACGGCACATGCGGTAAGTGCCGCGTGGTCTTGGAGAGCGGCGCGGCCGAGAAGCGGCCCACTTCGCGTCTCACCGATGGGGAGCTGAAGCGGGGCTACGTGCTCGCATGCACGACCCATGTCGAAGAGGACGTGGTCGCACGCATCCCGCCGGAGTCCAGGCCCGGTGCGGTCCCCGCACACGCAAGCGGGCGTCGAGCGCCCAATCCCATGCTATCTGCCGAGGAATGGGCCGCGCGCGTCCCCTGCAAGCGATCGGAACCGCCGGTCGCCGCCCATCTGCTCACCTTGAGTCCACCGGATCTCTCGGACAATGCGAGCGATGCGACGCGACTCCGACAGGAACTGCGGCGCACGCACCGTATCGCTGACATCGAAATCCCGCTAGAGACGATTCGATCGCTTCCCGATGTCGCACGCGACGGCGAGTGGACGCTCACTGCATTCGTGATCGACACAGGCCAAGGGATTCCGCGATTGTGCTCGGCCAGACCCGGCGACTCGACCGATCGCCAGTTCGCCATCGCCTGCGACATCGGTACCACGACCGTGGAGGCCGCCCTGCTGAGCCTTCCGAACGGATCGGTGCTCGCCCGCGAGGCGGAGTACAACGAGCAAGTCGGACATGGCGAAGACGTCATCAGTCGGATCATCGCCGCGAGCACGGATGAGGGCCTCGAGCACCTGCGCTCACTCGTCGTCAGAACCGTCGCCCGCCTCGTCAATCGCATGTGCGTGGAGAACGGCGTGGCTCCGGAGGAGGTCGTGTGCTACGTGGCGGCCGGCAATACCGTCATGACGCACTTGCTCCTCGGCGTCACGCCCAAGAACATCCGGAGCGCACCCTACATACCTGTCGCCGCCGCCTTCCCTGTGGCGAGCGCGCGGAGTGCGGGGCTACCGAGTGGTGAAGGCGCGCCCCTCATCACCGTTCCCTGTCCCGCGAGCTGGCTTGGCGGCGACATCGTCGCGGGAGTGGTGGCGTCAGGTATCCCGTGGTCAGACAAGATGACCCTCTTCGTCGATATCGGCACCAACGGCGAGATCGTCTTAGGTTCCAAAGAGTGGCTGGTCGGCTGTTCCTGCTCGGCGGGTCCGGCGTTCGAGGGCGGCGGCATCACCCACGGAATGCGCGCGGCGGACGGCGCCATCGAGCAGGTCCGTATCGACACCGGCACGCTGGAGCCCATGATTCTGAGCATCGGTTCGCTCAAACCGCTGGGTGTGTGCGGTAGCGGTCTGATCGACTGCGTTGCGGAACTGTTCCTTTCCGGCGCCATAGACAGAAACGGCGCTTTCGCGAGGACCGACAGCGAACGCGTTCGCTCCGGGGGGCGTGGACTCGAATACGTGCTGGTACGCGCCGAAGACAGCGGGACCGAACGTGACATCGTGGTCACGGAGACGGACATCGAGAACCTGATGCGCGCGAAAGCGGCGGTGTTCGCAGGGATCAGCGTCCTTCTCGAAAGCGTTGACATCGACATAAAGGAAGTAGAAGAGGTCATCGTCGCCGGCGGGTTCGGCCACTATCTCGATCTCGAGCACGTCATGACGCTTGGCATGCTTCCGGAGCTCCCGGCAGCACGCTACAGGTTCATAGGGAACGGCTCTCTGCTCGGCGCTCGGCTCGCAGCGACGTCGCGGGACGCGCTCGAGAAGACACGGCGCGTGTCGGAGACGCTTACCTACCTGGAGCTATCGGTGAACGCCGGTTTCATGAACATGTACATGTCCTCGATGTTCCTGCCGCACACCGACCTCTTCATGTTCCCGCAGGCCGAGCGCAAGCTCGCAGCGCGCGCCAAGAATACGGCGGTGAGGTAGATGCCCTTCACCATCGCGCTGGCAGGCAAAGGCGGGA
>CAMTXY010000229.1:0-3666 GCA_947085795.1 uncultured Actinomycetes bacterium
CGATGACTCACTAAGTGACTGGATTTCAGACGTTGCTCTTCCGATCTCCCTATCGGCGACCAGAACGTTGCTTCCTTTCCCGAGCACCGTCCAGTCGATGTGTTCCTCGGCAAGCACGGTCGTACTCAGTGTGAGGTCAGCGACGGTGTCGGCGATCACGAGGATGTCGGCCGGTCCTCCGATTCGATACGTCGTATGGCGTGCCAGAGGCTCGTCCCGGCGCACAGAACCCTGCAGCCCCTTGCGCAACGTCTCGTATGCGCGCGTCACGGACACGACATGCGATCCCTTCGGCCATCGATGGCGCGCAGCACATCGGGTCCGACCGTCGTGACGTCACCCGCACCCATCGTCAACACGAGATCCCCGGCGCGCGCGTTGACGGCGAGGTACGCCGGGACATCGGCCCGGTGCGGCAGATACGCGACCTGGGCATGCGGAGTCGCGGCGAGGACCGCGTCTACGACCGTCTTGCCCGAGACTCCCGGAACGGGCGGCTCACCCGCGCTGTAGACGTCCATGAGGACGAGCCTGTCGGCGTCGCCGAACGCCTCTCCGAATTCCGTGGCGAACGCGTCCGTGCGCGAGTACCGATGCGGTTGGAAAACCACCCACACCCGGTCGTACCCGCACGCCCGAGCAGCACTGAGAGTCGCCCTGATCTCCGTCGGATGGTGCGCGTAGTCGTCCACGACAGTCACGTCCCGCGCGCAGCCGACCCGGTCGAATCGCCGCTTCACTCCGCCGTACGAGGACAGCGCATGCGCCGCCGCCTGTACGTCGAAGCCCAACTCATACGCGATGGCCAGAACACCGGTGGCGTTCTGCACCATGTGCTCGCCGGGCACCGGCATCGCCGCATCCACTGCTGCGCCGTCGGGCAGCGCGACCGAGAACCTGTGCCCCATACCGTCACGCTCCAGCGAATGACAGCGCACGTCGGCATCCTCGGCGAAGCCGTACGTCACCCGACGGGTCGACAGCGACGCCGCGAGATCGAGCAGTCGTCGGTCGTCGGCACACAGCACGAGAACGCCCTCGCTCGGAACCCGCGCCATGAACTCGTCGATCGTTCGCTCAACCGCCTCGAGCGAGCCGTAGTGGTCGAGGTGCTCGGCTTCGATGTTGGTGACCAGGGCGACCGACGGATCCAGATACAGGAAGGAGCCGTCGGACTCGTCGGCCTCGACGACGTACTGCGTGCCGCTGCCTGCCTTTGCGTTGACGCGGAACTCCGCGACCTCTCCCCCGACGACGAACGTCGGGTCTTCGCCGATACCCTCCAGCATCGTCGCGGTCATCGCGCTCGTGGAGGTCTTGCCGTGCGTGCCTGCCACCGCGATGGTGACGGCGGTTCCGGCGAGATGCGCCAGCATTCGCGCACGCGGCCAGATCTCGATGTCACGTCGGCGCGCCTCGAGCAGCTCCGGGTTGTCCTTTCTGATCGCCGAGGAGACCACCACCACATCAAGGTTCCCGATCGCAGCCGCATCGTGTCCGATGGTCACCACCACCCCGGCTTCCGACAGCGCTTTCGTGTATCGGGACTCTTTGAGATCCGAACCGGTCACCACGTCGCCCCGGTCATGCATGACACGGGCGATGCCGCTCATGCCGGCCCCGCCGATGCCGATGAAATGCGCGCTCATCGTCCTTGTCGTCTCGGTGCGCTTCACGCACGCTCCTCTTCCGTGAGTATTCCAGTGCCGTCGACCGACTCGCCCACCGCCGCTGCGGTGATGACATCGGCCACGCGTCTGGCCGCGTCCGGTCTCCCGAGCGCCGCCGAGGCGGCCGCCATGGTAGCACGCATCTCCGCATCCCGGAGAATCGTCGTCACCGTCCCGACGAAATCATCCGAGTCGAGCCGGTCATCCTCGATCATGACAGCGCCGCCGCGCTCGGTCACCGCACGTGCGTTCAGCGTTTGGTGGTCGTCGGTCGCGTAGGGATAGGGTATCAGGACGGCTGGCCGGCCCAGAGCGGTGATTTCGGCGATCGATGTGGCTCCCGCGCGCGACACGACCAGGTCGGCGGCGGCCAGCACCGATCCCATGTCGTCGACGTAATCGTGAAGGTGATAGCGGTCGCACGCGGTGTCACCGCCGCCGAGAGCCGAAACTACCGCATCGTGTTCGTCTCGGCCGGTGATGTGCACGACGTGTACTCCAGGAACAGCCAGAATCCCCTCTCGCGCAGCCACCACGGCCTCGTTGATGTGACGCGAACCGCGCGAACCGCCGAACACGAGGAGTACCACCGCTTCCTGTGGGACGCCAAGCGCCTCACGTCCCCGTTCGCGATCGGCGACAAGGATCGCCGGACGAACGGGGTTGCCCGTCTCGACCACCTGTGCCGCGCGTGCGAGATACGCGGTCGACCCGGGGTAGGTCACGGCCACCACGTCCGCCCAGCGCGCCAGGAAGCGGTTCGCCAGACCCGGAACGGAGTTCTGCTCGTGAAGCACGAGCGGGGTACGCGTGAGTGCTGCAGCCAGCCCGACGGGGATGCACACGTATCCGCCGAATCCGACCACGACATCCGGACGATCATGCAGCACACGCGACACCGCCCGCAGCGTGGATACGCCGAGGATCGCCAGTGCCACGAGAAGTGAGAACGGGCGGGCGCGGTCGAACCCACGTGCGGGAAGTCCTTCGAACGCGATGCCCGCCTCCGCTACGAGACGGGCCTCGGGGCCGTTGGGTGTCCCGATATACGTGACCTCATCACGCGCGTCTTCTGTCAGCAGTCCGGCCACCGTCAACGCCGGATAGATGTGGCCTGCCGTCCCGCCGCCGCTCATCAACACCCGCACCCGCTCGCTCCTTGCTTCGCATCGGTCCGGTGGCGACGCGTGTCCGACGCGCGCCATGAGACGACACCGACAAGATGATACCGACACATGCCAGGGTGAACGTCATCGACGACCCGCCGTAGCTCACAAGGGGCATCGGGATGCCGGTCACGGGCATCAGACTCGTCACTGCGGCCATGTTCATGATCGCCTGGACAACGATCATCCCGGTCAAGCCCCCGGCTACGAGGCGCCCGAACGGATCCTTCGAGGCGAGCGCGATGCGAGTCCCAGCGTAAGCGAACACGCCGAAAGCGACCACGATCGACAAGGCGCCGATCAAGCCGAGCTCCTCCCCGACGATCGCGAAGATGAAGTCGGTGTGCGCGGCGGGCAGATAGAAGAACTTCTGGCGCGACATGCCGACCCCGACCCCGTCGATACCCCCGGAACCGAACGCGAGCATCGCCTGGATGGTCTGGTATCCCGAACCTAACGGATCCGACCACGGATCGACGAAGGCGAAGAACCGTTCCTCACGATACGACGCGGAGAACACGAGCAGAACAGCAGCACTGATCACGACCGTGGTCATGAGCGCCAACAGACGAACGCTCACGCCGCCGAGAAAGAGAACGACACAGACGGAGAACGCGATCGACATCATCGTGCCCATGTCGGGCTGCAACATGACGAGCGCCGCGACCACGCCACACGCGACGAACAGGCGTCCCCACAGTTCCCGGTCCCCGATGATGCGCGCCCTCCACTGAGTGAGCGACAAGGCCGCCACCAAGACGCACGCTAGTTTCGCGTACTCCGAGGGCTGGATGGTGAACGATCCGAGGTCGAGCCAGCCTCACGATCCG
>CAMTXY010000230.1:0-2013 GCA_947085795.1 uncultured Actinomycetes bacterium
GACAGCTACGACAACGCGCTTGCCGAGACGATCAACGGACTCTACAAGACGGAGGTGATCAGACGCAAAGGGCCTTGGAGGAACATCGACGACGTTGAGTACGCCACGCTGGAGTGGGTGGACTGGTTCAACAACCGGCGGCTGCTCGAGCCGATCGGTGACATACCGCCGGCGGAGTTCGAGGGTCTCTACTGGCTTGAGCAGGGCGCAAACGATACAGTTGGACACAGAGAAGTGAGTCTCCACTGAACCCGGGGCGATTCAGCTTGGCGCTTCGCGGTAAGCTGTTGGCGGGCAGCTTATGCGCTACATCGTTAGAGCTACAGGGAGAGCCTGATGACGGTCGTCGGCGGAATCACTCTCGGCATCGCAATCCTCGGCGCGGCGCTTGGCGTCATCAACACCTGGCGATCTGTCGACGCCTCGCGCGTGAAGCTGAAGGTAACGCCTGGCCACGCGATTTCGGTTGGAGCGCCAGCTCCTCTCCTCGAGTTCTACATCGCCGTAACGAATCTCAGTACATTTCCCGTGACGATCGAAGAGGTCGGTGTGTTCTACCGTGGAACCCAGAAGCGCGACGTGTTTCCAGCGCAGGTCTTCAACGACGATGGCGGTTGGCCGCGGCGACTTGAGCCCCGGAGCTCGGTGAGCGTCTATGCTGCCCGTCCTGAGAACCTTCCCGGCCATCGAATCAAGTCTGCATACGCTCGAACCTCATGCGGTGTCACGGCGGTTGGCCGCAGTCCCGCACTTCGGCAGATTGCGCGTGAGGGCTGAGCTCTAAGCGGTTCGAGTGGGCGGCGCAAGGGCTAGGCTGAAGAGAGGCGGGTGACCGCCGATCAAGAGCAACACGTTGAGATGGCCAGTCAACCCCGCAGGTCTCAGGGTGGTCTTCGCCCTTGAAGAGGGGCAAGCGGGCGGCACATGGAATCGGCGCTCGACCATGCTGATAGGTGCGGCAGCACGGCCCCTTAGCCGTTCACATCACCATGTCAGTGTCATCTGCTACGGTCGTTCAAGACGGCCGGAAGGGGGTGACGAAATGCCCAACACAGGTGAGAAGCCGGGTAAGGGCACGTACAAGTGCACATCTTGCCAGCAAGTCGTGGTTCTCGATGATGCCACTGACACACTGCCGCCCTGCCCCAACTGCAGCAAGACCGAGTACGTGAAAGTCGACTAGCGCCGCCTGCGAGCTGGCAGGATTCCCACCTCTTTCGCAATCTCATCCTGCGGCTCGCCCGCGGTCTGCCATCAACGCGAGAAGGAGATCTGCTATGGCAGCCAGCGTACGTATCAGCTGCATCAACAAGAGCGATCGATACAACCCTCACGAGCGAATTACCCATGTGGGCGGAGTCAATGGCGACGGCACTCCCTGGAAGCTGTCCCAGCCTGACGCCATCGCCGGTATCGAGTCCGGCAAGTGGCAGTTCTGGGTCAGCGTCAACGGTGATCGGGTCCAGGTCATCGTTGCTGTAAGCGCTGCCGGCAACAAATACTTGAAAACGGAAAACGACGGCGACCAGCCCAACAACCTCCTCAGCCTGCCGGAGTGTCCATAGTCTGCGCGTCTAACCCGCGCTTCCTTGCTGAAGCGCGGGTTAGTTCCCCTCGCCGGGGCGGCGACCCGCGGCCGGTGAAAATGGGGATGATGTTCGTGTCGTTCGCTCACGCCCCGTTGCCTATGGTGCCTGTGAGCCCGTGGTTAGTTTGGTGTGGGGGCCTCGCCCGGAACCCGGGACTGTTGCCTTTGAGCACGCTCCTCAGACTCGTCTGTCTTCGAGGTCCCTGGCGGGCGGCGATCGTGTCGTCGTCGAGTGGGAGGTCGCTATGGATGTGATCGTGGAGCGCCCCGGAGCGCTGGATGTCCACAAGGAGCAGGTGACCGCGTGCGTTCGAGTTCCGGGCGAACGGGGCCAACGGGTCGCACACGTGGAGCAGTTCAAGACAACGGTGAGCGGTCTGCTGGTCCTGCGCGATTGGCTCAAGGCCCACGGGGTCACGCAGGTC
>CAMTXY010000231.1:0-1120 GCA_947085795.1 uncultured Actinomycetes bacterium
ACGACGCTCTTCCGATCTGTCGATGACCGGGTTGGGGAACTTCATGGACTCCAAGACGACTGGAGCGTCCTCGGCAGACAGAGTGTCTCCCGTCGTGGTGTTCTTCAGGCCGACCGCAGCGACGATATCGCCAGCCGCGACCTCGGTGATGTCTTCGCGGTGGTTCGCGTGCATCTCAAGAAGGCGACCGATGCGTTCCTTGTGGCCCTTGGTCGAGTTGAGTACGTACGAGCCGGCGTTCAGCCTGCCTGAATACACGCGGAAGTACGTGAGTTTACCCACGTAAGGATCGGTCATGACCTTGAACGCCAGGGCGGCGAACGGGGCCTTCTCGTCAGCCTCGCAGGTGATCTCAGCGCCGGACTTGGAGTCTATGCCCTTGATGGCGGGGATGTCGATGGGCGACGGCAGGTAGTCGATGATGGCGTCGAGCAGGGGCTGGACGCCTTTGTTCTTGAAGGACGCGCCGCACACGACCGGCGTGATCGTGCAATCGATGGTCGCGTGCCGCAACGCCTTCTTCAGTTCGTCGACACCGATCTCCGCGTCGCCGAGGAACTTCTCGAGCAGGGCGTCGTCGTACTCCGCAGCGGCCTCGACGAGCTCGTGACGGTACAGTTCGGCGTCGTCGGCCATGTCCGCTGGGATCTCGCCGACCGTCGAGTCTACGCCCTTGTCGTCTTCGTTGAAGAGAATGGCATTCATCGCGAGCAGGTCGACGATGCCGATGAAGCGATCCTCGGCGCCGATCGGGAGCTGCAGGAGTACCGGGCGGGTGTTGAGGCGGTCCTTCATCATCTGGACGACGTTAAAGAAGTCGGCCCCGGTACGGTCCATCTTGTTGATGTAGGCCATGCGAGGCACACCGTAGTGATCCGCCTGACGCCAGACCGTTTCGGACTGCGGTTCGACACCGCCGACGGCGCAGAACACCGCGCATGCACCGTCGAGCACGCGCAACGAACGCTCGACCTCGACGGTGAAGTCCACGTGACCCGGTGTATCGATGATCTGGATGCGGTGGTCCCTCCAGAAGCAGGTGGTGGCTGCGGACGTGATGGTGATACCGCGCTCCTGCTCCTGGACCATCCAGTCCAGATCGGAAGAGCGTCGTGTAGGG
>CAMTXY010000232.1:0-9259 GCA_947085795.1 uncultured Actinomycetes bacterium
AACCGTACCCCGTGAGGGAGGTGCCCGACCCCGAGCTGCCGGTCGGTGCGCGGCGCATCGAAGATGCCGGCGTCAACGGCGCTACCATCGTGGTCAAACGATTCGTCCGCAAAGGCGGCTCGCTCGTGCGTGAGGATACGTTCAGGTCGGTGTATCGTCCCAAGGAGGAGGTCGTGAGGGTAGGTCCCAAGCCTGTGCCCTCGGAGGCCGAGACCCCGACGGTGCCGTGACGCGGTAGACTGCCCGCGGAGAGGGAAGGCGGGGGCATGTGCGAAGAGTTGCGGTCGGTGCGGGCCGAACGGCTCTACGGGCTTGACGAGACCCCCTGATCGGCCGCCTCGGCGCTCTTGCCGAGGCGTACGCTGAGGGCGTGGATCTCGTCGATGTTCCCGG
Organism: uncultured Actinomycetes bacterium; assembly: GCA_947085795.1. GTDB lineage: Bacteria > Actinomycetota > Coriobacteriia > Anaerosomatales > UBA912 > CAMTXY01. The sequence continues at coordinate 394 of CAMTXY010000232.1, forward strand.
GGACCGAAAGGGTTCGGACGGTGATCGACTCGGCCCCTGCACCGATCACGTTTCGCACCCCGCGCCTGAGCCGGTCTGCGGCGACGAGTGCGCCTTCGACCGGGGTGTGCGGAAGCACGAGCAAGAACGACCCTTCGTCGAGGCGACCGACTTCATCGACGACCCGGATGTCGTCCTTGATGTGGTCTGCGATCGCGCGCACGATCGCGCGCTGTCGCGTCGTAGACATGCTGCGGAAGACCGCGGGTGACACGTCGATGATCGCGACCGAGAACACGGTGTCGTAGCGTTGAGACTCGCCGAGGGCCGCAGCGAGAACGCGGGCGATGAAGCGCTGGTTGCACGTCCCGCTCCACGAATCCATTCCCCGGCATTCCTTGTACTCCGAGAGCATGGATCTGATCCGGTCGCAGGCCTCTCCGCCGATGATTCCGATCACACCGTATCCAAGAATCCGGATCGCGAGTATCCCGGCCAGATCTAGGCTGAGTCCCTGATCCGCCATCACCAGTGGAACGCGTAGCAGAAGATACGCGGCCGAGGCGACGAGAGCGGCGATGAACCCTGCGGTCCGACCCCCGTAGACAGCCGCGGCGAGCACCGCGAACAGGAGCGCCTGCGCGATGACCTCTTCGGCAATCGGAGGCCCAGCCGCGGCGAACAGGATGCTCCCGAAGATGGAGATGGCCCCGATGCCCAACACGAGCACCTCGAAGCGCGTGTATTTCATCTGATCTCCTCGCATGTCAGCGGTCGGGGGCCGACTAATCGTCATGGAAGTAGCAGACGGTTCTTTCGGCGACGGGGTCGTACGCAAGACGCGTGTCCTGGCCGCCGGGGCAGATCACAGCGGAGTCGAAGTTGTGCACGTACGGAATGAGATCGTCGATGGTGCCGGGTGGCAGCCCGCCGTGATCGCTCCGGTACATCTGGATGGAGCTGTCGAATACGCGCCGGTTGGACTGACACACGATCAGGTGAGTCCTGGACGTGGCATACCAGTAGCTGACGACGGCCCCACTGAGGAGAATCCCGATGACTGCGATGACCGTGAGAAGTTCCACGAGTGAGAAGCCCGAATCGCGAGGGTGTCGGTGCATGCTCGTTCCTGGTGTGATGGACGGGGCTGTGGTTCACTTGGGCATGCACATTGTCGCATAAGCGCCCCCGCGGTTCGATAGGTCGACATGACGTCTCGTGTCCCGGCATCCGGTTCGATAGAGCGCCAACGTCGCGTGATGACGACGTGTGCGTTGCTCCTGTTGCTGTTCGTGCTTTCGGTTGGTGTGGCCGTCGGCTCGGATCGCGCCGGAGGTGTGCCGGCGGCACAGATCGCCGTATCGGAGAGCGGTTTGCCCGACGTCGCCATGAAGGCCGGCGTTCTGGTCACCTCCGATGGCCGTGAGCTATGGGCCCGACGGCCGGACGAACAACGCGCTCTGGCGAGCACGACGAAGATCATGACGGCCGTCGTCGCACTGGAGAGAACATCAATTGATGACGTCGTTCCGGTATCCTCACGGGCGGTCGCGATAGGGGAGTCGGTTGCGGGCCTACGTGCCGGAGACACACTGACGGTGCGCCAGATTCTCGAGGCGATGCTGGTCAAGTCGGGAAACGAGGCTGCTGAGGCGCTTGCCGAGCATGTCGCGGGATCGGCGGGAAGGTTCGTCGAGATGATGAACGCCAAAGCCGATGAGCTGGGCTTGGCGGATACGCGTTTCGCCAACCCGCACGGTCTCGATGCACCGAATCATCACACCAGTGCGCGTGATCTCTCGGTGCTCGCGCGTTACGCGATGGCCGACGACGAGTTCCGGCGAGTCGCAGGTCTCGCGCAAGTGGATTTCGACGGTCCCGGCGGAGTTCCGCCTCTCGAGAACTCGAACCTTCTGATCGGCTCGTACGAAGGGGCCACCGGCGTCAAGACGGGATGGACATCGAAGGCGGGATACTGCCTCGTGGCTTCGGCCGAGCGCGACGGCATCGAGCTGACTGCGGTCGTACTCGGCACGTCGAACGAGCGGACACGGTTCGATCAGGCCCGTACGCTGCTGGACTGGGGCTTCGACCACTACGGCCTGCGGACCATCGTCTCTGGCGGAGAGGAGTTCGGTACGGTTCCGGTGAGCGACTATCTCGACATCGCGGTGATCGCGACCGTCGAATCGGAGACGCGTGTCGCGGTCTTCGACCTCGATGGGGAGGTCGTGCGGGAGGTCAGCCTTTATCCCGAGGTAAAGGCACCCGTCGCGCGCGGGGACCGGATCGGGACTCTGACCGTGCGCCAGGACGAGCGGCTTCTTGGCCGCGTGGCGCTCGTATCATCCGAAGACGTCGAGGCGCCCGGTCTGTTCGAGCGGGCCTGGATCGCGGTCGTTCGCGCGTGGCGTTCGGCGTTCGGCGTTCGACCCGCAGCCGGTACGGCAGGCGCGTGACGCGCACCCGATTGAGATGATGCGCGGTCCGCCCGCGCGAAGAAGGAGAACGGACGCCATGAATGAGTCACTCGCTCGCACGCCGCTGTACGAGGAGCACCTCGCGCTCGGCGCACGCATGGTACCGTTCGCTGGATGGGAGATGCCGGTCCAGTACGCCGGGGTCATCGAGGAGCACACGGCGGTGCGTTCCTCGGCAGGCGTGTTCGACGTCAGTCACATGGCCCAGTTCCGGGTGTTCGGTTTCGGCGCGTTCGATCACCTCCAGGGGTTGCTCACCAATGACCTTCGGAAGATCGCCGCGATCGGGAAGGCTCAATACACACTCATGTGCGACGAGGACGGTGGGATCATCGACGACCTCATCGTGTATCACACCGGTGATCTCGAGTATCTCGTGATCGCGAACGCGGCCAACCGTCATACCGATCTCGACTGGATCCGGTTGCATGCGCCGACCAGTGTCGAACTGGCCGGTCATACCGCCGAGGAACGCGACCCGACCGGCGTGGTCGATCTCGTGGACGAGTCGGACAGGACCGCGCTCATCGCGCTCCAGGGTCCTGCGGCGCTCGATGTGCTGCGTGAACTCGCTGGGGACCGTTTCGAGATGCCCGTCCGCTTCTCGATCGGCGAGGCGCACCTCGACTCGGTACCGGTGCTCATCGCCCGCACGGGGTACACGGGTGAGGATGGCGTGGAGGTCCTGTGCCACACGTCGCATGCCGTGGCGGTCTGGCGCATGCTGTTGTCGTTTCCCGAGGTGACTCCCTGCGGGCTAGGCGCGCGCGATACCCTGCGTCTCGAGATGGGCTACCACCTGTACGGGCAGGACATGGACCGGGGGGTCGATCCGATCTCGGCGGGCCTAGGATGGGCCGTGGCGCGCGACAAAGGCGAGTTCTGCGGGAGTGCGGCGATAGCGCGGATCCGCGAGCGCGGGGCGGCGACGCGACTCGCCGGTTTGACGGTTGAAGGTGCGATTCCGCGCCCGGACATGAGCGTGTTGCACGACGGCATCGAGGTGAGTAAGGTGGCAAGTGGCACGTTTTCGCCGACCCTGTCGACCGGTATCGCCACGGCATACCTTCCTTCCGAGCTCTCCGAGCCTGGCACGGAAGTGCAGGTGGTGGTGCGCAGGAAAGTCGTGTCCGCCGTGGTCACGAAGCCACCGTTCGTCAGAAACACCTCTCTGTCGGTTTCTCAGGCCTGAAAGGAGCACAAGAAGAGATGTATCCGAACGACCTGAAGTACCACGAGGAGCACGAGTGGGTCCGTGTCGAAGGGGATGTGGCGGTTGTCGGCATCTCCCATTTCGCCCAGGACCAGCTCGGCGAGGTAGTCTACGTCGATCTGCCGTCGGTCGGCGATGAGGTCGTGGCCGACGAGACCTTTGGCGAGATCGAGTCGGTCAAGTCCGTCTCCGAGTTGTACTCGCCGGTCTCGGGTGAGGTGCTCGAAGTCAACAGCGTGCTGGCGGACGTTCCTGAGACGGTCAACGGCGACCCGTACGGCGACGGCTGGATGCTCAGAGTTGCGATGTCCGACGTCTCGGAGCTCGACGGGCTGATGTCCGCCGCAGACTACGAGACGTTCATCGCTGAGTAAGCGGCGTAGCCGAGGAGATGCGCTACATACCCATCACGTGCGAGCAGCGCGAGGCCATGCTTGACGCTGTCGGCGTGTCCCATATCGGCGAGTTGTTCGAGGACGTACCAGCTGCGGCTCGTCTGTCGCGGCCGCTCGCGATCGCGGGCGGCATGACGGAGATGGAGCTTTCGGCCCACCTCGTGGATCTGTCGAAGCTGAATCGGCCCGCCTCGGCGATGATCTCTTTCGCTGGTGCGGGCTGTTACGACCATTACATTCCAAGCGTGGTCGACCACATCGTACGCCGCCCGGAGTTCTTCACCGCATACACGCCCTATCAGCCTGAAGTCAGCCAGGGCACGCTGCAGGCGATATACGAGTTCCAGTCCATGATCTGCGCCCTGACGGGCATGGAAGTCGCGAACGCCAGCATGTACGACGGCGCGACGGCGTTCGTCGAGGCGGCCCTCATGTCGTGTCGTGTGAAGCGCCGGAGCACCGTGCTGTGCGCGGGCACCGTCCATCCAGAATGGCGCGCCACATTGTCGACATATGCCGAGGCGGGCAACATCGAGGTCGTGTACGCGCGTCGAGACCTGACGACGGGCCGGGTCGCGGTCGAAGAGGCGGACGGCGTCGGCGGACTTCTGGCCCGAGGCGACATCGCCGCAGTGCTGGTGCAGAGCCCGAACGTCGTTGGAGTCCTCGAGGACATCGCCGCTCTCGTGCCGCTCACTCACGACGCCGGGGCGTTGCTGGTGGTCGGCTCCAACCCGATCCTCCTCGGCGTCATGGAGCCGCCGGCGACGTACGGAGCCGATATCGTGGTGGGCGAGGGTCAACCTCTGGGCAGCCCGATGTCGTTCGGCGGTCCGGGTCTTGGGTTCTTCACGTGTCGCAAGGAGCACGCCCGCCAGATGCCCGGTCGGCTTGTGGGGCGCACCGTGGACGTGGACGGTAACGACGCATTCGTGCTCACTCTCTCGACGCGAGAGCAGCATATCCGTCGGGAGAAGGCGACGAGCAACATCTGCAGCAACCACGCGCTCAACGCCCTTATGGCCGGGGTGTACCTTGCCGCCGTGGGCCGGGCCGGGCTCGAGGGGATCGCGCTCGCCTGCGTCGCGAAGGCCCATTACCTGCACGATTCGCTCGTGGATACAGGTCGGTTCACCCGTGCGTGGACCGCGCCGTTCGGTTATGAGTTCGCCCTGCGCTACGTCGGCGACGTGAGCGCGATGCAGCGTGCTATGCTCGAACGCGGGTACCTGGCAGGCGTGTCGCTGGCCGATCTGTCGGCGGGTGCCCCGGGTACGGCCAGCTCCGATGCCGACCTCGATGGGATCGTGCTGTTCGCGGTCACCGAGAAGCGCAGACGTGACGAGATCGACGCATTCGTCGAGGAGGTGGCATCGCTATGACCGAGAAGTCGGATCACGCACCCTCCCTCGCGCCGGTCGCCGGCCCGCGTCGGCTGATCTTCGAACTCGGCGCGCCCGAATCGCGATGCGTCGAAGCGCCTGCACCCGACGTCCCGACCGCTCCGCTCGAGGAACTCCTCGGCGGGCAGGTTCGCGTATCCGCGCCGGCTCTACCCAACGTCACAGAACTCGAGATCATGCGGCACTACGCGCATCTGGCCGACATGAATTTCGGGGTCGACTCGGGCATGTATCCGCTCGGCAGCTGCACGATGAAGTACAATCCGCGCATCAACGAGGACACCTCGCGCCTGCCCGGTTTCGCCGGGCTCCATCCGCACCAGCCGACCGAGACCGTCCAGGGTGTGTTCGAGCTTATGTGGCACCTGCAGAACGCCCTGGCCGAGATCTCCGGGTTGCCGGGCGTGACCCTGCAGCCGTCGGCTGGTGCGCACGGTGAGCACGCGGCGCTCATGTGCTTCCGCGCGTATCACGCTGACAACGGCGATCCACGACGTCGCGTCGTGATTCCCGACACCGCGCACGGCACGAACCCCGCGACGGTCAGCATGTGCGGGTACGAGGTGACCACGGTGCCGAGTGATGCTGCGGGCGGTGTCGACATGGACGCGCTGCACACGGCGCTCGACACCGGCGTGGCCGCTGTGATGCTCACGAACCCGAACACGCTCGGGCTGTTCGACACCAACATCCTGCAGCTCACTGAGGCCGCACACGCCGTTGGAGCGCTCGCGTATTGCGACGGCGCGAACATGAACGCCATCATGGGCATCTCGCGCCCCGGTGATATGGGCTTCGACGCGCTGCACATCAACCTGCACAAGACGTTCTCGACCCCGCACGGAGGGGGAGGCCCCGGTGCCGGTCCCGTGTGCGTGAGCGACGTGCTCGCCCCGTACCTGCCCGGACCCGTGATCGCCGAGGAAGACGGGCGCTATGCCGGCGTCACGCCTTCGCGCTCGATCGGACGGGTTCGCTCTTTCTGGGGCAACGTGGGTGTGCTCGTGCGTGCGTACACCTACGTCCGCGCGCTCGGGGGAGAGGGGCTGCGCGAGGTGAGCGAACAGGCGGTTCTGTCGGCGAACTACCTCAAGGAGCGCCTCAGGGTCGCCTTCGACCTGCCTTACGACCGTGTGTGCATGCACGAGTTCGTGCTGTCCGGCTCCCGTCAGCGGCGCGAGTTCGGCGTGCGCACCCTCGATATCGCGAAGCGACTACTCGACCACGGTTTCCACCCGCCGACGGTTTACTTCCCGCTCATCGTCGATGAGGCGCTCATGATCGAGCCGACTGAGACCGAGTCGCTCGACGCGCTCGACGCGTTCGTCGACGCGATGCTCGCCATCGCCGAAGAAATACGGACCGATCCCGAGATGGTCAAGGGCGCACCGTACACGACCCCGGTTCGCCGTCTCGACGAGGCGAAGGCGGCGCGCGAACCGGATCTGCGATGGATTCCGCTTGCGGAATCGTGAGCGCGAACCGGTGAATGCCCCCGTGTGGCGACTGCTGCTCGATGACGCGGGTGACGGCGCCTGGAACATGGCGGTCGACCGTGTGATTCAACTCGAACACGCGACGGGACACGCGCCTGCCACCGTGCGGTTGTACCGGTGGACACGACCCACGGTGACGCTCGGCCGTTTCCAGAACCGCTCGGACGTGGACCTCGCCGCGTGCGAGCACTACGGCGTCGATGTGGTGCGGCGTTTTACGGGCGGTCGCGGCGTCCTGCACGATGATGAGGTGACGTATTCGATCGTCGCTGGCGTGGCCGACGGAATCCCGCGCGGGGTCGCCGCTTCCTATCGGCATCTGGCGACCGCTCTGCTCGCGACGTACAAGGCGCTGGGAGTTGATGCCGAGTTGACCTCGCGCCCGCGCGGTCGCATCGGCTCGTCGGCGTGCTATCTGCACGCGACGCACGCGGATCTCTCTGCCGGGTCGGCCAAACTCTCCGGCAGCGCCCAGGTCTGGCACGCGGGCACAGTGCTGCAGCACGGCTCGTTCACCCGAACGCGCGATATCGCTCGCGAAGCCGAGATCTTCGGTTTGGACAAGGGCGATGCGGGGCGGCTCAGCCGCACGACCGCCACGCTCGCCGACCTGCTCGGAGAGCCGCCGTCGCTCGGCCGAATCCGCGACGCGGCGGTGAAGGGGTTCGCGCTGGGACTCGACGTGCTCCTGGAACCCGGCGTTCTCGGGCGCGTGGAAACGAGAACCGCCGCGAAGCTTCTCGATGTGATCGAGGCGCAGGGCGACTAGATGTCACCACATGGAGGTATAGTCAAGGTCGAGACCTTCGTGGAGAAGGCGTCTGGTACAATCCGAAGTACTCCGGGACGATCGTCGGCGGTTCGAGTGGAGGGGCAATGGGCGAGACCAAAGACCGGTTCGATGAGGCACTGCTCGATCTTCAGAGCAGGGCCAACGATGAGTTGCGTGAGCTCCTCAACGATTTGCACGCCGAGGAGCAGCGGATCTCCTACCGTAGGCGGGTGTTGCACGGGCGGATCGACATCTTGCGGGCCGAGCTGGTCCGACGCCTGAAAACCCAGCGCGAGGCGGGCGAGGACGTCATCTCCGGGAGCGATGTCGAGCGTCTCATCGACATCCTGGCGAGCGACATCCGCGGTCTCTCGGACATATCCGTCGCCGAAGATCCCGCTGACGACGAGGACTGATCCGGTCACTTGACCGCGGTGGACTGAAGACGAGGAGGGCATGTGGCATCGATCAACGAGAAGCTCAAGGAATTCCTCGATGACCTGGCGACCGACGCGGTAGAGGAGCGGGTCGTCGAGTACGTCATCAAAGAAGTGCGCAACGGTCGCAAGCTGACGGATGCGTTGGCCGACCCGTACGTGCGGAATCGCCTGAGCCCCGAGAGACTCGAGAAGGTTCTCGAGAATCCTGAGGTGATGAGCGCTCTCGAAGAGCAGATCGCCACATCGTTCCAGAAGCGGGAGTTCGGTTTCACCGATTAGCTGGTCGAGATTCGAGAGGAGTCTCCCATGACCAAGTGCCCCGCGTGCGGGGTCGAAGTGGACGGGAGCGCCCACGAGTGCTCCGGGTGTGGTGCCGCGCTAGAGGGTACGACGCAGTCGTTCGCCCCGGTCGAGTCGCCGGGCGACGCAGTCACGCACGTACAGGAAGAGAGCGTCGGTCCATCACTCGTCGTACGCAAGGGCCCCGAGGTCGGCGAGTGTTTCTCCCTCGACCGAGTGCGCGTCACCATCGGTCGTGATCCCGGTTCGGACATCTTCCTCAACGATGTGACCGTCTCACGGGCGCATGCCGTCGTCGAGGTGGTCGGTCGTGAGGTGAGCATCAGCGACGTGGGTTCCCTCAACGGCACGTACGTCAACGGGGTCTGTGTGGACAAGGCGATACTCC
>CAMTXY010000233.1:0-4628 GCA_947085795.1 uncultured Actinomycetes bacterium
AGAGCATGCGAGCCATCTCACCCACCCGCTCCTCGCCCTGTACGCGGGCGACAGTCGTGCGCACGCCGTCGCCCGCCACCGACTTGGTGACCACGAGATGCCCGTCGGCGAACGCCGCCACCTGGGCGAGATGCGTGACCACCAACACCTGATGCCTCTCGGCCAGCGATTTCAACCGCCGTCCGACCGCGATCGCGGTTGCACCACCGATACCTGCGTCGACTTCGTCGAACACGAGCACCGGCACGTCGTCGGCGCGGCCAAGCACGCCTTTGAGCGCGAGCATCACGCGGGACAGCTCACCGCCCGACGCGATCCGGGCGAGCGGGCGAAACGGCTGGTCGGGACCGGGCGCGTACGTGAATTCGACCCTGTGCGGCCCATCCTCCCCCCACTGCTCGAACAGCAGTCCGGTGATCGCGACGTCGAACCGGGCGCCATCCATCGCAAGATCCGCGACCGCTTCGTGCAGACCGCCGAGGAACCCCTCGACGGCCACCGCTCGCACCGAGGCCAGAACGTCCGCTGCGGACTCATAGGCTGCGCGGGCCACCTCGAGATGCACGGCCGCCGCAGCAAGCCCCTTCTTCCCGTCGCCGACCGCATCAAGCCGCGCGGCTGCCTCAGCACGCCGCTCGGCGACATCCGCAAGAGTCGGGCCGTACTTCTTCTTGAGCCCTGCGAGTGTCACCTGGCGGGTCTGCGCCTCTTCGAGCGCCGCCGGATCGTGTTCGACGCCCTCGCCGTACGCGCGCAACTCCGAACCCACGTCATGTAGCTGCGCGAGCGCCTCGCCCAAACGCGAGCAGACTGCGTCAAGCCGAGGGTCGAGTCCTGAAACCCGCGACAGTGCGGTCACCGCCCGTTCCGCAGCATCGGAAGCGCCGGCTTCGGAACGCAGCGCTGAGAACGCCTCGGCGGCGGCCTCGGCGAGTCTGCCGCTATGCTGCAGCACCGACAGCAGGGCGGCGATTCGCTCGTCTTCGCCCGCCGTCGGCGCGACGGCGTCGATGTCGGCGACGACGAAGCGCAGGTAGTCGGATTCTCGATCGGCGTCGTCAAGCGATGCGCGCAGGCGCGAGAGTCCTTCCTCGGCGGCAAGGAACGCCTCGCGGGCGGCGCGATACGTGGCGAGGGCTTCGTCCGCCGCAGAGCCGACGAAGCGGTCGAGATACGCGACGTGCCGCGCAGGCTGCAGAAGCGCCTGATGTTCGTGCTGGCCGTGCAGGTCCACAAGCGGGCCGAGCGTCTCAGCCAGCGCACCGACCGTCGCCATCTCGCCATCGAGCGTGCAGCGCGAGCGGCCGTCCGTACCGATCCGCCGCTTCACGGTGATCTCGCGCCCCTCGTGCTCGACGATGCCCTCGACGAGAGCCTCGGCCGAGCCGGCGCGCACGAGCGTGGAGTCGGCGCGTTCGCCCACAAGCAGTTTGAGCGCACCGACAAGCGCCGTCTTGCCGGCTCCCGTCTCGCCGGTCAGCACGTTCATGCCCGGCCCGAATTCGAGCCACACGTCCTCGATGAGCGCCAGGTCGCGGACGTGCACTTCCCTAAGCACCCAATCTCCCCAGGAACTCGGCGCGCACGACTTCGAAGAAATCGCGACCCTCGAGTTTGAGCAGCAGCACCTCGTGCGCCCCGCGTGTCACCGACACGCTGTCGATCGCGCGCCTACACGGCATGACCTCGCCGTCGACGTGCAGACACGCCTCGCGCCGCGCGGGATTGGGAAGCCGAAGCTCGACGACATCGGCCGAAGCCAGGACCATCGCCCTGTGCGCGAGCGTGTGAGCGGCCACAGGGATGACGATCTGGCACGACACGTCCGGCGAGACGATCGGACCCCCCGCCGACAGCGCGTACGCGGTCGACCCGGTCGACGTGGCGACGATCACGCCGTCGCAGCCGAACGTCGCCATGTTCATGCCGTTGATGTCGAGCGCGATCTCGACGACCCGGCTGGATGCCGAGCGACCAAGCACGACCTCGTTGAGAGCGCGGTATTTCCCCACGGGGCGACCCTCCATGACTACCCGTGCTTCGAGTGTCGCCCGGCGCTCCAAGCGACCTTCGCCCGCCAACGCCGAGGAGATCACGTCTTTCATGCGCGTCGCCGTCGCCCCGCTCATGAACCCGAGGCGACCGAGGTTGATGCCGAGCACAGGGGCTTCGACGTCACCGAGCACGTGCACGGCCTTGAGGATCGTCCCGTCGCCGCCGAGCGCCACGGTGAGCGCCGGCTCGCCGATCTCGGTCGGGGCGACCCCGTATAAGACCAGTCCCGTCGCCCGCGCGTCATCGGCGTTCAGCACGGGCTGAAGCCCCGACTCGACGAGCCACTCGGCCAGTTCTGAAGCCGCGGCGACCGCAGCCGGGTTCCTTGTGTTCGGTACGAGCAGTACGCGCACGCCGTTCATACCCCCAGTGTCTCGTGTGCCTCGCGCACGACCGTCTCGATATCGACAGCGCTCTCGCCGCCCTCGCGACGCTCGGCCCACAGCCAGAACTCGATGTTACCTTGCGGGCCCGTGATGGGCGAGACACCCATTCCTCGCACCGTCATTCCCGCATCGCGGAACCCTGCCGTGACGTTTGCGAGCACCTCGCGGTGCAGGGCGGCATCGCGCACCACACCTTTCTTTCCCACACGGCCCTTACCGGCCTCAAACTGAGGTTTAACCAACGCGAGCAGAGTACCGTCCCGAGCGAGCAACTCCCGCACGTGCGGAAGCACGACGAGCAAGCCGATGAACGAGACGTCGACGACGGCCACATCGAACGGCGCACCGAGCGCGGCCGCGTCGACCGAGCGGATGTTCGTGCGCTCGAACACCGATACGCGCTCGTCGGTGCGAAGGCTCCAAGCGAGCTGGCCGTAGCCGACGTCGACCGCGGTCACCGACGCGGCGCCACGCTGCAGCAGACAATCAGTGAAGCCGCCGGTCGACGCGCCCACATCGACCGCACGCACGCCGATCACGTCGAGACCGAACACATCGAGCGCCCCGGCTAGCTTCAGCCCGCCGCGCGACACGAACCGCGGAGCCTCCGCCACTTCGATGAGAGCATCCTCGGCGACCTGCTGACCGGGTTTAGTCGCAGGCACACCGCCGACGCGAACCTTCCCGGCGAGCACCGCACCACGCGCGCTCTCGCGTGACGCGAACAGCCTGCGGCTAACGAGCGTGATGTCGAGCCGCTGACGCGCCATCGACGACCTTCCCTGCGCCACCCGCCGGAGGGATATCGAGCAATCTGCCGAGGACCGCCCCCCGGATCCCTGCAGGCGTCAGCCCGACCTCCTCAAGCAGCTTGCCCATCACACCGTGTGTGACGAAGCAGTCCGGTATCGACAAGCGCAGAACGGGAGACTCGAATCCCAGGTCCGACAGGGTTTCGAGCACGGCCGCACCGAATCCGCCCAGACCGGTGTTCTCCTCGATCGTCACGATCAGCCGATGGTCTCTGGCGACCGAAGCGACCGCTTCGAGATCGAGCGGTTTGACCCACCGCATGTCAACGACGGTAGCCGACACCCCGTCGGCCTGGAGCAGTTCCGCCGCTTCGTCGGCAGCACCGACCATACGGCCAACAGCCAGCAAGGCGACATCGGAACCGCGACGCCTCTCCTCGGCGCGTCCCGCTTCGAGCACGACGGGGCTTTCCGGCAGCTTAGACCCGGTCCCAGCGCCACGAGGATACCTGATCGCCACCGGGCCGTCAGCCGCCAACGCTGTGTGCAACGCATTGACGAGCTCGGCTTCATCGGAAGGCGCCATCACCATGAGGTTCGGAATCGCCCGCAGGTATGTCAGGTCGAACACCCCGTGGTGAGTCGGACCGTCTTCGCCGACGAGACCCGCCCGGTCCACGCAGAACACGACCGGCAGGTTCTGTAGTGACACGTCCATGATGATCTGGTCGAAGGCGCGTTGCAGAAACGTCGAGTAGATCGCCACGACCGGACGCCTGCCGCCGAGGGCCAGTCCCGCCGCGAGGCCGACCGCGTGTTGCTCGGCGATGCCGACGTCGAAGAACCGCTCAGGAAAACGTTGTGCGAAACGGTCGAGCCCCGTGCCCGACGGCATCGCCGCGGTGATCGCGACGATGCGGTCATCGCGCTCCGCCTCGGCGACGAGCGCCCGGCTGAACACCTCGGTGTATGAGAGGGCATCGCCGGAAGAACCGTTGGTCCGCCCGGTCTCTACCGAGAACGGCCCGATGCCGTGGAACGCGTCCGGCTGGTCCTCGGCGTGTTCGTACCCAGCGCCTTTGCGGGTCACGGCATGGATGATCACCGGGCCGTCGACCTGCTTGGCGCGCGTCACGGCGGACTGGACCGTCGCGATATTGTGACCGTCGATCGGTCCGACGTATTTCAAGCCGAGCTCTTCGAAGAGCATCCCCGGGACGATCAGCTGCTTGACCGACTCCTTGGCCGCCTCTCCCACCGCCACCATCGCCGCACCGAGCCGGGTGCGAGCCAGCACGGACTCGACGTCGTCGCGCAGGCGATTGTACCGCGGATCGAGGCGAACACGGGCCAGATAGCTCGCCAGCGCGCCCACGTTCTGGGAGATCGACATCTCGGTGTCGTTGAGCACGATGACGAGCCGGGTTCCGAGATG
>CAMTXY010000234.1:0-5546 GCA_947085795.1 uncultured Actinomycetes bacterium
ACCAGCGGCAGCGCCCGAACCCGCGCCCGAACCCGCCTGCTGCGGCCAGAGCGATGCACGGCTCACGGCGTACGAGACGATCGCCGCCACCGCGACCGCCGTCGCTGCGGCCCACTCGCCGAGAAACGGCCGACGCAAGCGGGAATGCCCCTGTATGAGGGGTGATCCCGGTGCTTGGAAGAGCTTCGTCCTCCCCATGCACGCTCCCGCGACGTCTACCTGTTGTCCGAGTTGGCCGCCGCATCCGTCAACGCAGCCTGAGCTGCCGCGAGCCGGGCGAGCGGGATGCGATACGGCGAGCAAGACACGTAGTCCAGCCCGATACCGTAGAACACTTTCACACTTTCCGGATCGCCGCCGTGCTCACCGCACACGCCGAGCTTGATGCCCGGGTTCGCGGCCCGGCCGCCCACGCATCCCATCTCGACGAGCTTCGCCACACCCTCGTCGACGACCTCGAACGGGTTACGCGTCAGCACCTTGCGATCGAGGTACTTCGGCAGAAACTTCGACTCGATGTCGTCGCGCGAGAACCCGAACGCCGTCTGCGTGAGATCGTTGGTGCCGAACGAGAAGAAGTCCGCAGCCGAGCCGATCTCCTCGGACATCACCGCCGCGCGCGGCAGTTCGATCATCGTGCCGATCGGGATGTCGACCTCCATCCCGCACTCGGCGGACACTTCGGCGATCACCGTCTCGGTCTCGGCGCGCAAGATCGCCAGCTCGGCTTCGAGTGAGACGAGCGGAATCATGATCTCTGGACGCGGATCCTTGCCCGCCTTCTTGAGCTGGCAGGTCGCCACGGTGATCGCGCGCACCTGCATCGCGTAGAGCTCCGGGAACACGATGCCGAGACGACAGCCGCGCAGACCCAGCATCGGGTTCATCTCGGCCATCGAGTCGATCTGCGACAGGAGCTTGCGGCGCGCCGCGAGGTCGGCTGCCGGTGTGCCGGCGCACTCGGCGCGAACGATCTCCACCTCGAGCTCGCGCGGCGAATCCAGAAACTCGTGCAGCGGCGGGTCGAGCAGGCGCACGGTGACCGGCAGCCCGTCCATCGCCTCAAAGATGCCGAGGTAGTCGCCGGTCTGAGCCTCGAGCAGCTCGGCAAGCGCGGCGTCGCGCACCGACTTGGCGTCGGCGAGCACGAACCGCTGGATGATGTCTTTGCGCTCGCCGAGGAACATGTGCTCGGTGCGGCACAGGCCGATGCCGGCAGCGCCGAACTTGCGGCCGAGAGCCGCGTCGTCGGGGGTGTCCGCGTTCGCGCGCACGCCCATGGTCCGAAATTCATCGGCCCACGCGAGGATCGTGTCGAAATCTCCGCTCACCTCAGGCTCGACCAGCTCGACAGCGCCGATCACGACGATGCCGGACGTGCCGTCGATCGAGATGACGTCGCCCTCGGCAAGCACCGTGTCGCTGCCGGTGACGACCGCCCGTTTGTGCGCCGCGTCGATCTTGAGCGCTTCGGCGCCGCAGACGCACGGCTTGCCCATGCCGCGCGCGACGACCGCGGCATGCGACGTCTTGCCGCCGTGCGACGTGAGGATGCCTTGTGCGGCGACCATGCCGTGCAAGTCGTCAGGGGTCGTCTCCCAGCGCACAAGGATGACCTTGCGGCCCGCAGCCGCAGCCTCCACGGCGTCATCGGCGGAGAACACGACCTCTCCGACCGCGGCACCCGGCGAGGCGTTGAGACCCTTGGCGGCCACGTCGTAATCAGCCTCGATGTCGAACTGCGGGTGCAAAAGCTGGTCGAGCTGCGCCGGATCGATGCGCAGCAGCGCCTCTTCTTTCGAGATCAAGCCCTCTTCGACCATGTCGGCCGCAATCTTGAGCGCCGCGCGCGCGGTGCGCTTGCCCACGCGCGTCTGCAGCATCCACAGCTTGCCCTGCTCGATCGTGAACTCGATGTCGCACATGTCGCGGTAGTGGTTCTCGAGCGTCTCGAAGACCTTCCACAGCTGCGCGCCGGCCTCAGGCAACACCTTGGGCAGATCGGCGAGCGGATCGGTCACGCGAATGCCGGCCACGACGTCCTCGCCCTGCGCGTCGATCAGAAAGTCGCCGTAATACTCGTTCGTGCCGTCGGCCGGGTTGCGGGTGAACGCGACGCCGGTGGCGCTAGTCTCGCCCTTGTTGCCGAAGACCATCGCCTGGACGTTGACGGCCGTCCCGAGGTCGTCGGCGATCCTCTCCATGCGGCGGTAGTCGATCGCGCGACGGTTGTTCCAGCTCTTGAAGACGGCCTCGATGGCGAGGCGCAACTGGACGTTGACGTCCTGCGGAAACGCCACGGAGCCGTCGACAGCGAGCGCCGGAAACTCCTCGGCGGACACGTGCTTCGCCACGATGCCCTTGAATACGCCGACGATCTCGCGCATGTCATCCGCGGACAGGTCGGTGTCGCTCGCGACACTGCGGTCCATCTTCATCTTGTTGATGGCGTTCTCGAACAGGTCGCCTTCGACGTCGAGGACGACTTTCGCGAACATCTGGACGAAACGGCGGTAACTGTCCCAGGCGAAGCGCTCGTTGCCCGTCTGGGCGATCAGCCCCTGAACCGACACATCGTTGAGGCCCAGATTGAGGATCGTGTCCATCATGCCCGGCATCGAGAACGGCGAGCCGCTACGGACCGATACGAGCAGCGGGTCGTCCGGGTCGCCGAGAGTCTTGCCCATCTTGCCCTCGAGGTCGGCGACGTACGTCGCGATCTCCTCGGCGAGTCCAACGGGAAACGCGGGTGGCGTCGAGCCGTAATACTCCATGCACGCTGGACAACTGATGGTGAAGCCACAGGGCACGGGTAGTCCCATGTTCGCCATTTCCGCGAGGTTGGCGCCTTTGCCGCCGAGGATGAACTTCATCTCCTTGTTGCCCTCGGTGCCCCCGCCACCGAAAGCGTACACGCGCTTGACGTCAGACAACTCCCTCTCCCTCTCTCGCAACGATGGAGCTCTCACAACGATCGAGCTCTCACAATGATGGAGCCTGGCGTACGAGCATGATAACCCAGCGGCCGTCTACGCGGACGGCGACCCGGTTCAGTCCTCGGTGGACGGCGCCACCTGAACGTGACGGATGATCTCCTGCGCGGCCTCCTCGACCGCGCGATTGTCGGTGTGGACCACGAGGCAGCCGATGCGCCGCATCACCGTACGCGCTTCCTTGAGTTCGAGCTCAATCGCTTCGCGGTCGGCGTATCGCGGCACCAACATGCCGAGGTCGACCATGCGCTCCCGCCGGATACCGACCAGGACATCGGCCTTGGTGACCAGGCCGAACACGCGTCGCGGATCGAGCTCGAAGAGCTGATGCGGCGGTTCGAGACCCGGCGCGAGCGGGACGTTGGCCACGCGCCACCCCTTGAACGCGAGATACATCGCGAGCGGGGTCTTGCTCGTG
This sequence comes from uncultured Actinomycetes bacterium, assembly GCA_947085795.1. GTDB lineage: Bacteria > Actinomycetota > Coriobacteriia > Anaerosomatales > UBA912 > CAMTXY01. The sequence goes on from CAMTXY010000234.1 coordinate 3,412, forward strand.
CGGGACACGCCGATGAGCACGATGTCGGCTGCGGCGAGCCCTTCGGGATTGCGGCCGTCGTCGTGGCTGACCGCGAACTCCATCGCATCGATACGGGCGAAGTACTCATCGTCGGTGCGACGGACGGCCCCGGCTTCTCCGGTGGCGGTCAGCCCCGTCACCTCGGCGAGCCGGGTGACCGCCGGACCGAGAAGGTCCACACCGTTGACACCCTCGGCGCACAGACGCTCCATCTCGAGGCGCAATGACTCCTCGACGAGCGTGTAGAAGAAGATGCAGTACCTCCCGCAGTGCGCGCGGACGACCTCGATGAGCTCCTCGGCCGTCTTGACCTTGGTCAGGCGCTCGATACGGAAGTCGTCCGGGCCGAACTGGGCGGCGGCGGCGCGCGCCACCATCTCGCCGGTCTCGCCGAGCGAGTCCGAAAGGACGTGGATCGATATCGGCGTGCGGGACACCGCTCAGCCGGCCATGCGGCCGAAGTCGGCGAACCGGGCGAACACCGCGACGAAGCGGTTGAGCAACCGCAGGCGGTTGTCGCGCAGCGCCTCGTCCGGGTCCATCACGAGCACCGTGTCGAAGAACACGTCGATCGGCCCGCGCATCGACGCCAGAACGCCGAGGACTCCTGCGTAGTCGCGCGCGTCGAACGCTGCGCCCGCAGCGGTCTCGGCAAACGACAGCGCATCGGCGAGCGCGCGTTCCTCGGCGGTCATGATAGCGATGTCGCACTCCACGCCGAGCTCGAGACGGGAGAGGTTGCGCGCGCGGGTGAAGGCGATCGAGAGATCCTCGAAGACGTCGGGCTGGCGGACGCGGGCCTCGGTCAGCGCGGTGCAGCGGCGAAGGGCATCGGCGGGGTCGTCTGAGGCGACGGTAAGCACCGCGTCCACCGTGTCGTAGGCATGCCCGCGGTCGTGCAGGATGGTGTCAAGACGACCGTTGATGAACTCGGCGACCTGCGCGCCGACCGCGTCAGCGTCCAGGCCGGGGATCACGCCGTCGAAGCCGGCGAGCGCCGCACGCAGCGCCTCGGTCACTGTCAAGTTGAGTCCCGCATCAAGCACCATCGCAAGGATGCCGATCGCCCCGCGCATGACGGCGTAGGGGTCCGCCGAGCCGGTCGGTCCCTGCCCGATGGCGAAGATGCCGACCATCGTGTCGAGCTTGTCGGCGGCCGAGACGAGCATGCCCGCCACGGTCGAGGGCGCAACATCGCCGGCGAAGCGAGGCCGGTAGTGCTCGCGAATCGCGGTGGCGACCTGGTCGCTCTCACCGGCCGCAAGCGCGTAGTACCGGCCCATGACGCCTTGCAGGGTCGGGAACTCGACGACGACCTGGCTCACCAGGTCCGCCTTGGCCAGATGCGCGGCGCGCAGGGCAGCCGCCGTCTCGGCCGGATCGGCGCCGTGCAGCAGCGCGAGACGGCCCGTAAGCGCTTCGACCCGCGCGATCTTCGCACCGGACGTGCCGAGCTTCTCCTGAAAGACGATGGCCGAGAGCCGGGTCACCCATTCTTCCATGCTGACCGAGAGATCTTCCCGGAAGAAGAACGTCGCATCGGCGAGCCGGGCTCTGATGACCCGCTCATGACCAGCGACGATGCGCTCGTTGCAGGCCGGATCGCCGTTGTGCACGACGATGAACGCGTTCTCGAGCTCGCCGTTTCCGCCCTCGACCGGGAAGTAGCGCTGGTGTTTGGTCATGGCGGTCTCGAGCACCTCTCGCGGTACTTCAAGAAACTCCCTGTCGAACCGTCCGATAACCACGGTCGGCCACTCTACCAAGTTCACTACCTCGGAAAACGTCTTGTCGAAAACGACGGCCCGCACCCCGTTCACGCTCTCTATCGCGGCGATGCCCTCGCGGATTGCGCGAGCTCTCTCCGCGGCGTCGTAGACGAACATACCCGCGCGGGCGGCCGCATCGTAATCGTCGGCCGATGCGATGGAGATCACGCGCTCGGCAGCGAGAAAGCGGTGGCCCTCGGTGAGACGATCGGCGAGAAGCCCGGCAAAGCGCACGGGCAGCACTTCCTCGCCGAACAACGCTAGCAGGCGCCGAACCGGGCGGAGTTCGACGCGATCCTCGCCGAGGCGCGTGAGGGTGCGGAGCGCGTGCGCAAGATCGTTCTC
>CAMTXY010000235.1:0-1097 GCA_947085795.1 uncultured Actinomycetes bacterium
CGCATGGCCGGAGTGATATCATTTGATGTGGTCTGGGGGACTCTGTTCTGGCTGTTCATCATCTTGACCTCGGGAGCGGGATTGGTGCGATGGGTGCTCCTCGTTCGGTGGGGTCGGCGACATCGGACTATGGCCCAGGCTGCGGCGCGTTGGGCAGAGGAGTATCGCTGGCTATGCAACTACAATGCCGCATACTTGCCTCTATACTTCAGCGTCCGGTCCTTTTCTGATGGGACCCCGATTGGACCCATGCTGCCACTCCTGGCAGTGATCTGGGTCATGTTCCTCCTCGGTCAGCGGTTTGCCCGAACCACGACACGCTTCTGGGCTAAGGTCTATTTCGGCGTGCAGCCAGCAGAGCCGGCATCGGGGCTGTGGGAGCCAGTGTGGCCTTTGCCGTTGAGAAAGATGCCGCCTTCGGAGCCTTCTTCTTAGGACGCTATGCATAGGGCAAGAACGGAAGGCGCCACCGCCACGGCCTTCGCCTCCGACGCCGACGGCCGTCTCGTGATCTCGGTCTCGGGCGGTGTGACCACCACCTACACGCACGACCTCTTCGGCCGCAGGACACGCGCCGTATCCCCTGCGGGCGCCACCTCCTACGCGTGGGACCCGCTAGGGCGCCTCGTCTCGGTCGCGAGCGCGGAGGCCACCTCCACCTACGCCTACGGCCCTTCAGGCATGCGGGAGAGGGCGAGCGTCGCGAGCCAGGGCGCGACCAAGACGACCGAGAGCTTCTGGGACGGCATGCGCCTGGCAGCCGAGCGCGACTGTGACGGCACGCTCTACCGCTACGCCTTCGCCCCCGACCGCACCCCGCTCGCTCTCGAGGTCATCCGCCCGGGGAAGGCCGGTGTCACCTACGCCTACCACACCGACGCGGCGGGCTCGGTGGCGGCGATCACCGGCCCGGACGGTTCCGTGGCCGCGCGCTACCGCTACGACCCGTACGGGCGCGTGACGCATGTGGGCGGCGCCGACCCCGCGCTGGCCGCACGCAACCCGCTTCGCTACCGGGGCTACTACCACGACGCGGCGACCGGGCTCTACTACCTGCCCGCGAGGTATTACGATCCGGGGAGCGCCAGGTTCCTGAG
>CAMTXY010000236.1:0-3724 GCA_947085795.1 uncultured Actinomycetes bacterium
ATGAAGCCGCAGCCCTCGAACGCGCTGCGGCGGGCCTGCGCGAGGCGCTCGTGGCGCGCGCGGTCTATTGTGGGACTCTCGGCGACGACGGGGCGGTCAGGTTCCGCGCGGCTACGCCCGTCGGGGTGGGGATGCTGGCACCGCTCGACCTCGCCGATCATCCGGATCTGGAGACGGCGGTGCGCAGCGGCGTCGTCTCCCGCGTGGCCGGTCTGGGCGCGCCCTTCGAGGAGCAGGGCGAATCGCTCGTGCTGCCCCTGACATCGCGCGGAGCGACGCTTGGTCTCGCCATTGCGGTCATGGACCCCGGCGACTCCGTGCCGGGCGACTCGGTGCTGACGCTCATCGGGGCGAAGATCGGTTCGACGATCGCGGCGATTCGCGACTGCGGCGACCTGACACGTCGGGTCGCGGGGCTGCACGACGCGGCGGCACTACTCGACCACCTCATCGATACGGTGTCGGACGCCGTCAAGATCATCGACCTCGATGGGCGGATCGTGCGCTGGAACCCCGCAGCCGAGGTGCTGTACGGTTGGAGCGAAGGCGAGGTTCTCGGCGAGAAGATGCCCTATCTGCCCAAGGACATGCGACGACGCGCCACCCAGGACATCCGGGCGATTGCAGCGAGCGGCCGGATCGCGACCAGGCAAGCTTCGGCGCTGCACAGGAGCGGGACGCAGTTCACCGTCGACATCCGCGCCGTCCCCGTCCGAGACGGGGACGGGAACCCCTCCGGCGTCATGTCGGTCGCTCGGCGCGTGAGCACCGAAGAGCACGGTCACCGTCGCGCCGACGACTTCGCGCAGGCGATTTCGCGTGAAATCAAAGTGCCGCTCACGGCGCTTGTCGGGTACGCACAACTGCTCGTGCGGCCCGAGATACTGGGCGACTCGTCGCGCCGCGCCCGTACCATCAGAGCGCTCGAGGGACATGGATCGGCGCTCGCGGACCTGCTCGACGAAGCCGTCGCGGTCTCGCGTCTGCGCGAAGGTGATATCGCTCTTGATCGCGAGCCGGTCGACATCGCCGGTCTGCTCGCCGATGTCGTGGCTCGTTTCGAGGAGAGTCGTCGCGGCCAGCGCATCGTCGTCGACTTCGACGCCGGCTCGGGGATAGCGTTCGTCGACCGAAGGCGGATCGGACGGGCGATCAAGGCGATGCTGTTCGCCTCGACATGCGGGTACGAGCGGACCGGGGAGGTCGCGGTCTCGGTGAACCGGCAGAACGCGTTCGTGTCCGTGCGTGTCGAGGTGCGCTGTGACGCCAGAGGATCCGCCGGGGCCGATGACTCCGCAGACACCGGATATGCCACGGGACTGGGGCTGTATCTCGCGAGCCTCGTCGCCGAGGCCCATGGCGGCTCGTTCGAGACAGGCGAGCATGTTGCGAAGCGCATCCGTTGGTACTGTCTGCGCGTTCCCGTGTCGGGGGACGTTCGCTAAGGAGGTCCGATTCGATGTCACAGGACAAACACAGAGGCCGTAGGGGGACGTTCGTGGCCGGAGTGCTCGTCGCGCTCGCGCTCATCGCCGCTGCGGGGGTCTATGGCTATCGCGAAACGACCGCCCGCCGTGTTGCGCTAGAACAGCTGTCGGAGGCGACATCTCTCGTACAGGACGCCGACGCGATCGTCATCGAGGTCGACGAGGTGGTGCGTGCCGAGATAACGCCGGAGCTTGGTGAACGGGCGAGTGAGGCGGCCTCGCGCGTCCCGGACGCGATCGCCGGCCTGAGAGCTGCGCTCGAACGCGTCGAGGACGCGACGCCCGCGCTGCCCGAGGAGCGAGCGCGCGAAGGGGCCGCGCTCGCCGCTTCGGCGGTGGCGCGTATCGACATGCTCGATGAGGTCGGCCCGATCCTGAGCGCCAACGCGGCCGCCGCCGCCGCGCTCGAACTCGCGCGTTCCGGCTGGGATCGCGTTCTTGAAGGTGAGAAACTCGCCGATAAGGCGGTCGCCGAGTACAACAAGCTGACCAGGCCGGCAGTGACCGCGTCGAGAGACTTGAGCAATCGGGCAGAAGCGAAGTTCAAACAGGCGCGCGACCAGTTCGTCGCAGCGCACGCCGCGTTCGCGGAAGCGGGACTCGACGCGTTCGTTACGTACGCCGAGGACAAGATCGCGCTCATCGGCATCTCGAAACAGGCCGATGCCGCGTTTCTCGCGGGCAGAAGCGCCGAGGCGAACACGCTGTCAGCGCAGTTCAACACCCGGGAGAAGGAGATCGTCGAGAAGGCGAAGAAGCTCTCCGAGACACCGGAAGCCGCCATCGCGGCAGCCTATGAGCGCATCGCGGGCGCGGCGACGACCGCGTATTTCAAGGCTCGCGACGAGGCAACGAAGGCCGATGCGAATCTCGAACGGGTTACGCAGTAGGGAGACTACTCCCGGAATCCGCTTCCCATCGTCGCGAGCGCGCGGACATCGAGCACCGTGACGCGGCGTCCGTGGATTTCGACGATGCCCTCGTCGCGCAGCCGGCTAAAGGCGCGGGAGAGCGTCTCGGGAACGGTGCCGAGCGCCACCGCAAGTTCGCCCTTGGGCATACCTAGGTCCACCTCGAGACCGCGAGCAGAGGGCTTTCCCGTCGACAGGACCCTTTGGAACAGGTAACCGGCCAGCCGTGACGGCACGCCAAGCGCGAGCGTCTGCACGATGGCGGTGAAGTTCACGAGGCGTCCGGCGAGCTCGGAGACGATCGTTCGCGCGACTCGGGGTTCCCGTTCGAGCAGGTCGAACAGCGCCTCCTGCGGCAGCCACGCGATCGTCGCCGGCGTGGTCGTCTCGATGTTGGCCGGGTATCGGCTGCCCGCCATCGCTGCGACGGCCGCGATGGGCTGACCGGTCTCGACGACCTCGAAGGTGATCTGTCTGCCGTCGGCGCCGAGGTAGTAGACACGGGCCTTGCCGGTCACGAGCACCCCGAAGGACCCGGCCGCCTCGCCCTCGGTGGCCAGGACCGTGCCGCGCGCGACGTCGCGGACGGTCGCGCGACCTGCCAGGTCGTCGACGGCCTCGTCGCTCGCAGTGCGCCACAGACGGCAGGCGCGCAGCGCAGCGCGCACGTCGGAGCGTATCTTTCGGGGCATTGCATCACTCCTCTCGGAATCCCGGCGCGTGCCGGGCGATCCGGTCAGACCGCGTTCGAGCCGCGGACGGCGAAGTCCGAAGCGGGAATTGACTCGCATCAAGGATACCTCTCCCGCCGGAACGTACGGTAAGTCCCAGACAACGCCTCGCCGCCTCGCGACCGTCGCTTCCTGCAGGCCGGGCGCGGCGATCAGCGGCGGACACGCGGGAGGAAGGTGACAGGAGTGGACGGGCGATTCGAGCGGCGAATGAGGGATTCGGAGGTCGTGCACGACACGCGGCTCCTCGGCGACTTCGTCGTCATCTACTGCCGCGGAGTCCACGACCACGCAAAACGTCACGTACTGCGCAGCGACGGCGCAGCCACAGGCGCGTACGGCCGCAAGACGCCCGTTGTCTGCGACGAGTGCGCGGAGCTCCTCTGTTATGCCGAGGTGCGCCGGGCGTTCTGTCCCAAAGAGCCCAAACCGTTCTGCAGCCACTGTGACACGCACTGCTATCGACCCGACATGCGCGAGCGGATGCGCGACGTCATGAAGTACAGCGGCCCACGCTCGGTCGTGCACGGGCACGCGCTCGACTCGATCAAGCACGCGGTCGAGGAACGGAGGTTCAGGCGCGCTACGGCGCCGG
>CAMTXY010000237.1:0-5290 GCA_947085795.1 uncultured Actinomycetes bacterium
CGACCCGCCCTCTCCTCCCCCCTCAGGGGCGGAACCCGCCTGCTCGACTAGAACGAGGCGCGTCCCCCCACGCGCCGCGATTCATTTTCTGAGGAGTCCTCGCACCCAGCTTCAGACGCCCCCGAACGACCGTTCCTCGGCTAGAATCGGGATACGCCTTTGAGAGTACACCCCCGCATGCCCGATGCCGTCGAGCGGATTATCAACCTCGCCCTCCTGCTCGCCGCCGCACGCGGTCCGGTGACCGCGGACCACATCCGCCGTGAGGTCGAGGGCTACCCCTCGCCGTCCGAACAGGACGAGGAAGCCTTCAAGCGCATGCTTGAGCGCGACAAGGAACACCTGCGCGCCGTGGGCTTCGTCATCGAGTCCGATGCAGCGGGGCGCTACCGGCTCGACGCTCACGCGACGTTCGCCGCCGCTGTCTCGCTCACCGCCGAGGAGCGCGCACTCGTACGAGCCGTCGGCATCGCGATGCTTGAGGACCCGTCGTTCCCGTTCACGGACGACCTGCGGTACGCGCTAGCGAAGATCGCCGAAACGCCTGAACCGTCCGAACCCTTCGCGACCGCGCGCGGCGCCGACGAGAACCCCGGCTATCAGGCCGAGACCGTCGCACGGTTGGCCGCAGCCGTTTCCTCGGCCAAGCGCGTGTCCTTCGAGTACACCAACTCCCTCGGCGAGCACAAGCACCACGACGTCGAGGTGTACGGGCTCTTCGCACGCGACGGACGCTGGTATCTCGTGGGCCGCGACACCGCGATCGACGAGGTCCGTACGTACACGGTCGCACGCACGGCCGATGTCGAGGTCGATTCCGCCCGCCCGAAGAGTCCTGACTTCGTACGACCGGCGGACTTCCGCATCGCCGCCTTCATCCGGCATCCGTTCCAGTTCGGCTCTGACGACCTTGCCGCGACGATCGCCTTCGATCCCGGAGAGGCATGGCGGGCGGACACCCTCACCGGCGGAATCGGCGATCTGTCGACGGCCGCCGACGGCCGCGTCACGTGGACGGTACGCGTTCGGAACCGGCGGCGCCTGCTGCAGTGGGTCGTCGAGAATGGACCGGGGCTCGGCATCATTTCGCCGTCCTACCTGAACAGCGAGCTTGCCGCCGGTTTCTCGCGGGTCGCCGCAGCGCATGGGGGTGACCGCGATGACACGAGTGCCTGCTGACCAGCGAGCGCGGCGCCTGCTCGTCTTACTCCACGTGCTTCAGCCCGATTCGCGCATCCCACTCGACGCGCTGGCCCGGATGACCGGTGTTTCCGAACCCGAGATCGCAGCGGATCTCGAGCTCCTGTCGATATGCGCCGCCGATCAGCGCGACCCGACCGCATTCGTACCCGTTTTCGTGGAGGACGGGTACGTCGAGGTGTTCGGCGAACTCCCCGCCCTTGAGAAAGCCGTGCGTCTCTCCGCAGCCGAAGCACGTGCCCTGGCCGCCGCTCTGCAGGCCGCCGGAATGGACTCGACCGACGGGCTTCTGCAACGCCTCCTGTCGGCGGCCGCGAACGCCGATATCGATCCTGCACAGATAGAGCAGGTCCTGCGATCGGCACCTGGCTCGCTGTCGGCCGATGCGCTCAAGGCGCTCGCGCTCGCGCTTGAGGAACGGCGGGCCGTCACCATCGTGTACCACGGCATCGGCAAGATATCGTCCGGGGAGCGGACCGTCGAACCGCTTGCGCTGCACAACGAGCGGGGCGCGTGGTACCTCCAGGCGTTCTGTCGCACCGCCGGCTCCGTGCGCACCTTCCGGGTCGATCGCATCCGCGACGCGACCGTCACCGGGGAGCGGTTCGAGCCGCGAGAGCCATCCCCCTTGAGCGCGGCGCTGGCGATTGACGAACTGCCGCTCGCGCGTATTCGGCTCCAGGCGGGCGAACGCGTCAGCGACCGCGAATGGCCGGGCGTCCGCGTGGTGGACCGGCATGCCGACGGTTCGTACGTGGTGGAGGTCCCGTACGCCGGCACCGGGTGGATCGCGCGACGCGTGCTAGCCCGCCTCGGCGGCGCTGCGGTGATCGCTCCTGCGGCCGTGCGCGAAGCGGTCGCCGATCTCGCTCACGACGCGCTCGGATGGTAGCACCTCGATGTCGGTGACCGGCAGTGCGGCGAGGAACTCGTGACCGTAACCCTTCTTGAGCAGGCGGACATCGGCAATGACGAGACAACCCGTGTCCGTACTCGAGCGGATCAGCCGCCCAGCAGCCTGTTTCAGCTCGATAATCGCTTCGGGTAAGACGTACCGCCGCCACGCCACGCGACCCTCGCGCGCCTTTCGTTCGGAGGCCAGCGGGTCGTTCGGTCGCCCGAAGGGAAGCTTGGGAACCACGACGCAGCGCAGGGTATCCCCTTTGGCGTCGAACCCCTCCCAGAACGACTTCGTCGCGAACAACGAGAGGCGTTCGTCGGCGAGGAACTCGTCACGTAGGCGCTTCGGCGATACGCCGCGGCTTTGCACGAGCAGCGAGATACCCTCGGCGTCGAGTCTCGGTGCGAGTGTGCGGTAGAGCGACTCCATCTCGCGCCGATTCGTGAACAACGTGAGGGTCGAGCCTCCCATCGCGACGTGGACGTCGAACAGCAGGCGCTCCAGGGCGGGAAGGTATCCGCTGGTTCCGGGCAACGGCAGATCGTCCGGCACGAAAATCGCCATCTGACGGTCGAAATCGTAGCTCGATTCGAGCCGACGGGTCTCGAAGGCCGCGCCCTCGTGACGGTCGAGCCCCACCGCCCGGGTGAAGTGCGAGAAGTCCTCGCCGGTCGCGATGGTCGCGCTCGTGAACACCACCGAGCGGATCCGTGGGTAGAACTCCTCGGCAAGCGCCTGTCCGACATCGAGGCGCGCGGCGACGAGCCGCTCCGCGATGACGGTGCGCCTGCGGTCGAGCACCACGTAGTACACGTACTCGTCCGCCTCGCCGTCGAGGACGACCCGCAACCCCTCGACCTGGTCGGCGATCCGCGTGATGAAACCGGCCAGGTCCGCACGCACATCGTTGAAGACACCGCCCGCTTCCTCGAGCAGCGTCACGAGCATACGGCCGCTTTCAAGCACCTCGGCGAGGTGCTTGGACAGCGAAACGCCGACGCTCGCGACTGTCCCCCACGCAGCACTCTCGCGTACCTGCTGGTCGATGCGAGCCTCACAGATATCGTAGGTGCTGTCGCCGATCACTCCACCGAGGTCCTTCACGAAGTCGAACAGAGACCCGGTGAGCGTCGCGGCCGTGGTGACCCGCTCCTCGGCGCGTACGAGTTCGGTCAACAGGGCCGGATGCTCCGCCGCCCCCTCCTTCCTGAGTTTCCGGCGCACGCTGTCGAGCGCGCCGCCCTTTCCCGGCGCGTGCAGCGCACCGAGAACCGCCGCGAGTTCGAGATGCGACGCCTCCACGGTGAGCTGTTTGCGCGCCTCGGACTCCACCGCATGGGCTTCGTCGACGATCCAGTGCCGCAGCGGGGGAAGGATGCCGCCGGACGCGACCACGTCGCGGAAGAGCAGCGCGTGATTCGTGACGACGATATGCGCTGAACAGGCGCGACGGCGGGCGCCGTGCAGGTAGCACAGGTTCGGGTAGAAACGACAGCGCTTATGCGTGCACTCCGCGACCGAAGCCGCGATTCGGGCGCGCGTATCGCGACGCCAGTGCACGTTCGTCGCGTCGAGGTCGCCCCACGAGCTCTGCACGACCCACGTCATGAGAGCGGCCGCGGTCACGATCGCCTGCTCGGGCATACCCTCGAGTTCTCCGGCGAACCGTTCGAGCTTGCGAAGACAGGGGTAGTGGTCGTAGCCCTTGAGCGAGGCGTAGCGCAACTCGCCGCCGAGCGCGCGGCACAGGGCCGGCAGCTCGCTGTAGACGAGCTGGTCCGTGAGCGAGTTCGTCTTGGTGGCGACACCGACTCCGACGCCGTTGAGGCGGGCGAAGTGCGCCGCCGGCACGAGATAGGCGAGCGACTTGCCCACACCCGTGCCAGCCTCGATGGCGATGTGGGAGTCTACCGCGAACGCGTCGAGCACGGCACGTGCCATGCGGGCCTGTTCCTGTCGGTGCTCGAAACCTGCGTACATACGCCCCGCCAGACCCTCGGAGCTGAAATCCTCTGTGACCTCGTCAGCGCAGGGACGCCGGCACTCAAGGCCGGCGGCGTCGGACAGCGATTCTGCCCGGTCGATGGCGACACGCTCCCGCCGCGCATCCTTCAGGTCGAAGGCCGGGGCCCGACCGTCAGCGGCCATATGGGCGAGAATCGGGCGAAGCGGCCACTCCGTAGCGGGGGCCAGGTGTGTCAGGCGCTGCACGAGCGGGTGCGGCAGTGCGTCGACGGCGCAGAGCATCACCCGCCACACGAACGCGAGAGCATCGGCGTCGTCGATCGCCCGGTGGGTCGGCTCGGTCGCGCCGAAGGCGCTCGCCAGGTCGTGCAGCCGGTGACTGCGCAGACGCGGGAACGCGATCAGGGCGAGCTGGAGCGAGTCGATCCACGACCCGCCGAACCGGTGTTTCCCGGCCGCACGCGTGAGAAACCCCCGGTCGAAGGCGACGTTATGCGCAACGATGTCCCGCCCACCCGTGAATTCCGCGAACCGCGCCGCAGCCGCCTCGGGTCCCGGCGCGCCTGCCAGCATGCCCGCATCGATGCCGGTGAGTTTGGTGATCTCGGCCGGAACGGGGTGTCCGGGACCGACCATCGTGTGGAACCGGTCGAGGATCTCGGGGCCGCGGGCGAGCACCGCCGCGATCTCGATGATGCCGTCTCGCTCGGACTCGAAACCGGTGGTCTCGATGTCCACGAACACGGTCTCGTTCTCGAAACCGAATATCGCGTCGCGCGCGCGGGTGGCGAGCGCCGCGTACACATCGGCCACATCGGGATCCGTGCCCGGCACGAGCAACCGGGTGAGCGCGTCGGTCATCACCCGCCAAGACTAGCACGCGACGCCGACATTCGACGCTACTGGGCGGAACCCATCTGGCGCGACTTGATGACCCATGAACCGTCTTCGCCCTTGACGAAAGTCCACGTGTACGGGAAAGACATGCCCTGCGCCTCCTGGGTGCCGACGACCGTTACCTCGTCGCCCTTCTCCGCCTGCGGGGAGACCTCGAACGCACCCAGGCCGTAGCTCTCGAGCGTGCTCTTGAACTTCACTGCGTCTCCGTAGTACTGCTGCGTCGCGACGGGCAGCATGGTGTACGCGGTCTCGTAATCACCCTTGCCGCACAGCTCGTAGTATGCGGTCACGTACTGCTCGGGGGTCTGGTCGGCCGGCACGGTC
>CAMTXY010000238.1:0-6097 GCA_947085795.1 uncultured Actinomycetes bacterium
GTATGGACTTCGTAGCCCGCCTGCGAGAGAGCATAGGAGACGACTTTGAGAATCGCTTCCTCGTCATCGACGACTAGAACGCGCTTCACCGGCTATACTCCCTGTGTCCGGAGACCGAATCCAGCATGATGATAGTTCACGCGACACGAAATCCCGCTAACATGTCCTTAATACTATGGCAATGACTCACGAATGGGCATCTTCTGCACGCTTGCTACTGTCACCGCGTGCGATGATTACGTATCTTCCTTGGTACATCGACATGCTCGCTCTCGAGACCTAGGTGGTGAGAGTGCCATAGAGACGATAGGTCCGTGCACTCTGGGCTCCTTCCCGGCACCCGAAATGAGATATCGGCGCACGGGATTCGCGGTCGTCGTTCTTTCGGCCGGACTCGCACTTGTACTCGCCGTCGCATCGGCGGTTCCAGCTCCCGCCTCAGCTGGACAGGCGGCCACCGGCGAACTCTTCTTCTATCCCTGCTCGTCGTGCCACCCGCTCACGCCCGGCTCCGTCGCACCTTCCTCGCTACCCAACGACTTCCCGTCGCACCGTATCGTGCTCGAGGCCCACGACATCCTGGGCGAGGGGAGCGCAGCCTGCGCGGCGTGCCACGCGGACGCCACCGCCGATCCCGGCCAGCTCAAACTCGTCGACGAAACCCTCGTCGACATCACCGGCGACATCGCCGCAGTCTGCTACCGATGCCATTCGACCAAGTACGCCGAATGGCAGGCCGGCGTCCACGGCCGCGGTCAGCTCAAGTGCACGTCGGCGGGTTGTCACGACCCGCACACTCCCTCGTGGATCTACGTCGACCCGCTCCTGCCCTTCGTCGGCACCGGTATTCAGGTCCGTGCCGTCTCTGACCGCCAGCCGTTCACACCGCTGGCCGCTCCGTCCGTCCCCGCTCCGGTCGAGACACCCGCCTGGCTGTCACTCGCCGCCCTGATCGTGGCCCTGTTCGTGATCGGGATAATCGGCTATCTCGTGCGAGGAGGACCTGCCGATGAGTGATGCTCCGACTCCGATCCGCAGGCAGGTGGCCGTGTCCGCCAAGGTGCTTCCGCTCCAGGTACCCGCCGAGGGGATCGAGGTGCACGCGCACGGTCACGGGCATCCTCACGCCACGCTTTCTTCCGCACAACCGAAGCCGTCCGCCGAACCGGCGACCAAGGCCGGGTGATGCGCAGATGACGCCGTTTACCGACAAGATCGCAGCTATCGCACGCCGCCTGCATCCGCACCGCCTCGTCATAGGTGCCATCCTGACTATGATCGCGGTAGTCCTGGCGACCCCGCCGGTGGTCACCACCGTGGCGCCGGGCTACTTCGCCCGTTACCACGACCTCGAGGTCAACTACGATGCCCTTCAGACGTCGCTGCACGCCGGGATCGAGTGCCGCGCGTGCCACAGCGACTCCCGCGGCCCCGTCTTCGCCGGGCTGGCTCTCGTCGGCGACTTCTATGTCGGCCTGGTGCGCCCCGCGGGTGCCCCGGCGTTCATCACCTTCGAGCGCCCGACGCGCGACGCGTGCCTGGCGTGCCACGACACACAGTGGAGCCACGAAGCGGAACGTATCGCCCTCATCCCTCATCCGGCGCACGCCCGCGCCGTCGCCGAAACCCGCGAGTGCGTCGAGTGTCATAAGTGGACAGCCCACGACGAGCCGTCTGCCGAGGTGCACAAGAAGATGCCCTTTAGCGGCTTGTGCGTCGCTTATGGCTGTCACGTCGGCACCAAGACTGCCGAGGAATGCGTCGACTGCCACCACGCTTTGCGCGACGAAGGGCAGGAATGGAGCGCGATCCACCACACTGTCGTCGGTCAGCGCGGAGCCAACGGCTGTCTGCAGACGTGCCACGATGCCGGACAGTGCCGCCAGTGCCACACGACAGGGGAGCGGCCGGTCTTCGACGGCCTGCAGACCGAGACGGGTCTCGGCGCCATCGAGCGCCTCCATATCGCGGCGGACTGGACCGCCACCCACGGCCCCGTCGCCCTCGATGACCAGAGCGCGTGCACGACATGTCATGTATCGGACGCGGAATGCCGTTCGTGCCACCTGCATCGGCCCGCTTCGCACGACCCGGTCGAGACGTGGATCGCGAAGCACAAGGACCTCCTCGAGGACGAGACAGACGACCGTCGATGCCTGACCTGCCACGAGCAGAGTTGGTGCGACGAGTGCCACGAACTGTTCAAGGAGATGCGCTAAGTGAACGACCTGCCCGCTCCGATACCTGCCGAGGAGCCCGACGTTCCGCCCGCTAAGCGTCGCAAGGCGTTTCTGGCGGCCGGTTTCGTGCTCCTCCTCTTAGTCGCGGCCATCGCCCTGCCTATCGTATCGACGCTGCAGCCGGCGTACTACGAGCGCTACCCCGACCTCGGTGAGCGCATGGACAACTGGCGCACCTCGACCCATGGGCGGATGAGCTGTGCGAGCTGCCACATCCACCCGGGCGTACACGGTTTGGCGTCGTTCGCCCTGCGCTCCATCCCGGCGTTCTACTCCCATCTGATCATCGGCCCGTCCGACACCAACCTGCTCGGCGCACCGGACCGCACCGCCTGCCAGACCTGCCACACGAGCTACCGGCAGGTCTCGGCCGACGGCGACCTGCTCATCCCGCACCGCGCTCACGTCGAGATCCTCGAAGTCGACTGCGTGGTCTGTCATGAGGAACTCGTTCACGGCTCCAACGACCAAGGCTTCAACCGCCCGACCATGCGCATGTGCCTCGAGACCTGCCACGATGGCGAGCAGGCCGGCGAGGAGTGCACCAAGTGCCACACCCGCAAGCACGTACCCGAAGACCATCTCGCCGCCGACTGGCTCAAGGTCCACGCCGAGAGAGTCGACACCATCGAATGCGGAAGCTGCCACGAGTGGACGCCTGATTACTGCGAGGACTGCCACAGCAAGCGGCCGGCGAGCCACGCGGGCAACTGGAAGACACTGCACGCCGAACGCGCCAAGACGCACGCGGCAGGCTGCCTGGTCTGTCACGGCGGCGAGTCCTTTTGCAAGGAGTGCCACTGATGGCCGCTGAACGGACGCCACAGAACCCACCCGTGGCCGCTCCGACGCGGAGACGCCTGCTGCTGCGCGGCGGCGTCGTGTTGCTGGCCGTCCTCGTGTTAGCCGTCGCGCCCGCGCTTCTCGCCGCACAGCCGTCGTTCTTCCAACGTTTCGCGGCCTACGCGCCGGCGTACGAGAGCTGGGCGACCTCCACCCATGGATCGGTCTCGTGCCGCCAGTGCCACATCGAGCCCGGGATCGTCGCACGCTCCACGCATTCGGCGCGTATGCTCGGTGAGTTCTATCTCGCGTTCCTGCCGATATCGCACGAGCCCGAACTCCTCGGCAGGCCGGTCAACGACGCATGTCTTATGTGCCACATGGACCTGCGAACCGTTTCAACCAAGGGCGACCTCAACATTCCGCACCGGGCCCATATCGACATGCTCGAGATGGAGTGCGTCGACTGCCACGACCACCTCGTGCACGAACCGGGCCCGCACGGCGCCACGACGCCATCGATGGCCGGATGCCTGACGTGTCACGACGGCGAGATGGCGAAATCCGACTGCGCGGCGTGCCACACCGACAAAGACCCGCCCGAGACGCATCTGACCGGCGAGTGGCTTATCGCGCATGCCACGGCACCCGTCGAGGAGTGCGCCACCTGTCACGACTGGACCGAAAACTGGTGTTCGGACTGCCACGCGAAGCGGCCTGTCTCGCATGGCGATGACTGGCGGGCCACACATCGCCTCGCAGTCGAGATCAACCGCAACTGCGAGGCGTGCCATCAGAGCCCGCACTGCATCAGGTGCCACGGCATAGTTCCGTCCCTGAACCTCGACCCGCCCCTTACTCCGGTGCCCTGACATGGCGTCCGGGACGATGCCGAGTGCTGCTAAAGACCCGACTACCGGTCCCACAGGATCTCGGCGATTCTGGCCGATCGTCACAACGATCGCCCTGGTGATCGCGATCGTGCTGCTCCTCGGCGATGCCGCGACCTCGTCCCCGCGCCTGTGCGCCTCGTGCCACGAAATGGACGCGGCACACCAGACCTGGTCGGAGTCGGCGCACACAAGCGTCGGCTGCGTGTCGTGCCACGAGACACCGCGCCCCTGGTACGGCCGACCGCTTACGTTGATCGAACGCGGACGCCTGCTCACGAAAGATGTCATACGCCACCTCACCGGCCGCTATGGTGAGCCGGCTGACACCAGGGCGCTCGGCCGGTGGTCGCCGATGCCCGACGATATCTGCCTGCGGTGCCACGACCCCAACCGCAAAGCGACATCGGGCTTCCGCATCCTCATCGACCACGTCGAACACGCCGAGCGTACCGGCGCGTGCGTCGCGTGCCACGTCCACACGGCACATCCCGACCCCTTCCTCGGCAGGCCGCTCTCACTCATGGAGCAGTGCCTCGACTGCCACGGCACGCCCGAGCAGCCCGAGGCATCCGACGAGTGCGGGACGTGCCACCCGGCAGACTTCGATCTCAAGCCGCCTTCCCATGCCGAGGAGCCCTGGATGCGCGACCACGGCTTCACGGCCGTAGCCGAGCCTGCCGTCTGCGTCCTGTGTCACCAGCAGGGGTACTGCGACAGCTGTCACGGCGTGCAGATGCCCCATCCGGAGGGATGGGTGGGTGGCGCAGAGAGTCACGCGGCGCACGGGAAGATCGACCGTACCCTGTGCCGCACGTGCCATACCGGGCAGGCCGACCCCTGCCTGCTGTGCCACCACGACACCTATGGGGTCAGCGACGTGCCGTGGAAGGCCCGGCACAACGCGATCGCCACCGTCCAGGGAACCGCACGCTGCCTAGAGTGCCACCCGCCGACGTACTGTGTCACGTGCCACAAGGATACGTCGACTGTACCCTGAGCGCGGCGAAGGATCTTCGCTACCGGCTCCTCGTCGTCGACCACGAGGACACGACGGCGCGTATCGGTACCCTGTCCCATGCTCACCTCGTCGTACGTCGCCATGTGAGACTTCTACCCAGCTCGCTTCTGCTCTGCATAATGCCTGCTGCGAACGCTGTGCGCTGTCTTAGCGCGAGGTTAAGGTTTGAAGAAGACCCGCTCACAAAGGCCACGGAGCGGATCGGGCGGGTGTAGGCTCTTTCCGCAGAGTCACTCTGAAGGAAAGGAGCCCATCATGCTCATCATCGGTTCCACACTGGTCATCATCGGACTCGCCGGAGCGATCGCCGCCTCTATCGTCGTCGTGTTCTTCTTCGCGCTTCTCGCCTACGACCTCTACAGCGGGCGCAACGAGCATCTGGCGGCACATCCTCGGGGACACCTGGCTTCGACGCCGGGCGTCTTGGCGAGACCACGCGCATCGTAGGCCATCCCGCGACCGCAAGAGTCGGCCCTACCCTCGTCCGGCTCTCTTCCGGTCCTTCTCGCCGAGTAGCCGCTTTCGCAACCGCACGCTTGCCGGCGTGACCTCGACGAGTTCGTCATCTTCGATGTACTCGAGCGCTTCTTCCAGCGTGAACGTCACGGGCGGCGCGAGCTGGATGCCTTTGTCGGCGCTCGCGGCGCGCATGTTGGTGAGCTGCTTGGCCTTGGCGACGTTGACGACGAGGTCGTTGTCCTTCACGTGCTCGCCGACGATCATGCCCTCGTAACATATGTCGCCGGGCGCGACGAACATCTTTCCTCGGGTCTGCAGAGCATCGAGCGCATAGGCTGCGGCCTTGTCGGTCGACATCGCGATGAGCGAGCCTGCGACGCGCCCGCCGATATCACCGCGAAACAGCCCGTACTCTTTGTAGTGGTGGAACAGCGTCGCCTCGCCGCGCGTGCCGTTCAGGATGCGGGTGCGAAGCCCCATCACGCCGCGAGTAGGGATCCTGAATTCGAGATGCACCTGCTCGTCGCGCTGGACCATATCGACCATCTCGCCACCGGCCGAGCCGAAGATCTCGATGACCTTGCCGGCGTAGACGGAGGGCACGTCGACGACCGCCTGCTCGATGGGCTCGAGCGCGACGCCGTCCTCCTTCTTCAAGATGACCTGCGGGCGGCCGACCTGGAACTCATAACCTTCGCGGCGCA
>CAMTXY010000239.1:0-1071 GCA_947085795.1 uncultured Actinomycetes bacterium
CCCGACCGGAAACGGCGGGACCGCGACGCAGACCGCCGACACCAACTTCGGACACAGGATCCAGACCCCCGGCGGCACGCTGGCCGCCGGCAGCGGCCTGCCGTGCTACGGCTGCCACAACCCCCACGGCAACGCGCACAGCCCCGACGGGCTG
Organism: uncultured Actinomycetes bacterium; assembly: GCA_947085795.1. Taxonomy (GTDB): domain Bacteria; phylum Actinomycetota; class Coriobacteriia; order Anaerosomatales; family UBA912; genus CAMTXY01. The sequence continues at coordinate 155 of CAMTXY010000239.1, forward strand.
CTCGTGCGCACCATGCTCGACAGCACGACGACGACGATGGTCGGCGACGCCTCCGGCGAGATCACCATGACCACGGGCGTCGGCATGAGGCGCTTCTGCTTCGCGTGCCACACCACGGCAGGGTCGGCCTCGCCGGACACCGACCCGTTCGGCTGGAACGGCGCGGCCTACGCGATCGTGGGCGCGGGCGCGACGATCGAGGGCATCGACCGCACGGTCCGCGACGCCGTCAACAAGCGAGGGCTGAAGCTCCCGCCGCTAAGCGGCCACTACCGCGACGACGCGCAGTCGTGCTACGAGTGCCACGGCAGCGACTACTCGTCCGCCACGTCGAACAACGTGCACAACCCGGGCAGCGGCGTGAGCGCCGGCGGACAGGACTGCCTGAACTGCCATGGCGCCACCTCGACCGAGCGCCTCGATAGGATGATCAGCGATACCAGCTTGTACCACCACGTGCTCGACCACGCCACGCCGGGGCTGGCGCCTGGAGCCACGAACACGTACCCCACCTCGACGACCGCTCTTGCCTGCGTGAGCTGCCACACAGATCACAACTACTTCAACGACAACAAGGGCGCGAACCTGCGCGTGCGCATCGGCGACAACACCGGGGCGCGGTCCAACACCGACTTCATCAACGACGCGGCCCAGTCCTTCGGCATCTGCGTGAGCTGTCATTCGGTCTCGCTCGCCAAGAACACGACCGGCCAGAGGTCGAGCGCGAACACGCTCGGAGCCGATCCTTCGACGAGCACGCCAGCGATTCCCGGCGCAACGTACGGCGTCTCGGCCCACAGCTACGTCGTCACCTCCACGTTCGACGACGCCACGACGTTTTCCGCGAACTGCGTGAAGTGCCACAACGACAATCAGCCGAAGAAGTACCAGACCTCCACGAACCGGTTCGCGACGAC
>CAMTXY010000240.1:0-4196 GCA_947085795.1 uncultured Actinomycetes bacterium
ATCCGTCGGGGCGTCGCTGTGTGGTGGGGACATGACGATGCGGACCGCGCGATCCGCATCGTCAACGGACCTCCGGCCTGGGGTTGCGAGTGCCGCTACTTCGCGAAACTGCTGGCGTTGGACGGAGGGACACGCTCACCCCAGTCGATTCTGCTGTTGTCCCTCCAGTCGATGATGTGCCAGATCTCGTGATTCAAGATGCGCTCGAGGGATGCCGTGTGGGTCGGGCTGACGATGATGCGGCCGCTCTTGTAGTAGGAGATTGCCTGAAAGCCCCGCGCGTCCCCGAACTGGACCGTCGTGCCCTTGAGAATCGGGTACCGGGCGATAAGCCCGGAGAGGATCGCGCGAGCACGTGTGACGCTAGAGGTACCGGCTGCGGTGTTGCTTGCCTTGACCGGTGTTGCTGGAGCGCCTGCGGTGGACTGCGCACGTGCCGGTGAAGTTGCGGCGGTCGCCGCAGATCTGACGGCCCGCACCTCGATCTTGATCTTGGCCTTGGCGACTACTCGGTCGATGCCGGCGGGCCGCTCCTGCTTGGCCGCTACCTTCTCGGCGATTGCCGACGGGACCGTGCTCGTGAGACCGGGCCGGAACACCTCGCGTCCGACACCTGCGACGATGGACGCCATCGCGGGCGCGGTTCCGGCCGCTATGGCTGCGACGAGCAGGAGAGCGGTGATGCGGACGATCGTGGAACGCTGAGCCGCTTTCATGTCCCGCACTCCTCGGTACGATCCGGTATGCACAACGGCCCGGCTCCGCCCCTGGGGTGCTGGGTGGAGCCGGGCCGCGTTAGCGACCGGTCTCGTACCCGGCAGTCCGGCTGTCGTGGGAAGCATCGCTTCCGTTAGACCCGTGACTTTGCGAGGCCCGTCTTTCGACGGGCTTTGCCTTTTTCGGGGAGTTGGTTCCGATGTGCGACTATCAAGTTCCCTACACTAGAAGTATCGGCAATTGAGCGATAATCCTTAGGGGCGAAGTGTGTGATTCGTCACGGTCTTTCTGCGACATGCGTCACACGCGGAGCAGGCGGATAGGATTACGACCGATTGAAGACGGGACACGGATGAGCGATTCTGACCTGATGGCGGCGGACACATCTCGCGCTTCACGTGCGGGCAACATGGCGCGCATGTCCGCGCACGCCCTCGGCAACGTGCTCATCGGGCTTTCCGTCGGGCTCGTCGTCTACTACGGGCTCACGGACCTGATGGCCCGCTTCGAACAACGTGACCTGCGCGAAGACCTCGAACGAGCAGGCGGCTACCCTGGTCCCGACCGCGTGGTCGCCGGTTCCGTGTTCGATTTCGAGGGGTGGGAAGAGCAGGACGCCGCGTACTGGAACGCGCAGGGCGAGGGCGAGGTCTTCGGCCGCCTTGTCATCGAGCGTATCGAGCTCGATGCTCTCGTGGTGAAGGGTCATTCCCGTGCCGTGCTCAAGCGGGGGCTTGGGTGGATCGATTATACCGACCTGCCGGGCCCGGTCGGCAACTGCGGCATCGCAGGACACCGGACGACCTACGGCGCCCCGTTCCGACACATCGGCGAACTCGAGGCGGGTGATACCATGGATCTGTACTCGCCCTTCCGCCGGTATCGCTACCGGGTACTCGACGTCTCGCGTGTGACTCCGGACAGGGTTGACGTCATGGATTCGACCACCGAACCGCGGCTGACGCTCTCGGCGTGCGATCCACCGTACAGCGCGCGGTACCGGCTGATCGTCCATGCCGAGCTGGCCGGGGTGTCGCGGCTCGACGAAGGACCGTGAGGAACGTCATGCGTATCATGGTGACCGGCGGGGCCGGGTTCATCGGATCCAACATCGTGTCGGCGTTCGTCGGCGAGCACGAGCTAGCGATCGTCGACGATCTGTCGACCGGTTCGGCCTCCAACCTGCATCCTGACGTGCGTTTCACCAGAATGGACATCCTAGATGAACGCCTGGTCGAGGAGTTCGTCTCTTTCAAGCCCGATGCCGTGGTGCATCTTGCGGCCCAGGCGAGCGTCTCTGTGTCGATGGATGATCCCGAACGCGACTGGCGAGTCAACGTCGAGGGCACGCGCGCCGTGGCGCGGGCCGCCCGTGACGCGGGAGCCGGGGTGGTGCTGTCGGCTTCGTCTGCGGCGGTATACGGAGATCCGCTCGCACTCCCGCTTCCCGAAACCGCACGCAAGAGACCCCGGAGCCCGTACGGGCATTCGAAGCTGGCTGCCGAGGAAGTGCTGGCTTCCGAACTGAGTCCTACGGGAGTGGACTTCGCCAGCCTGAGGTTCTCCAACGTCTACGGGCCGCGACAGGATCCGTTCGGAGAAGGCGGTGTGGTCGCGATCTTCGTCTCACAGGTGTCGGCGGGTGAGGAGATCGTCGTCTTCGGTAGCGGGGAACAGACACGCGACTTCATCTACGTCGGTGATGTCGTGACGGCAGTGAGCGCCGCTCTCGGAGCCGGCACAAGGCTGCGTGAAGGAGGGGGAGCCGGGCCGGCGTACAACATCTCGACCGGCAGGCAGGCGAGCGTTCTGCAGCTTGTCGAGATGCTGGAGCGTGCGAGTGCGGCGTCCGTGCGCGTGCGGCATGCGCCTGCTCGGCACGGCGACATCGATCGCAGCGCGCTCGATTCGACGAAGGCCCGCGACGTGTTCGTCTGGGATGCGCGTATCCCGCTTGATGTGGGCCTGGCGGCGACGTATGCGTGGTTCACGGAGTCTCGCGATGCCAGCCGGGAGTGATACGGCCCGGACGTCTTCAGACGGCCTTGCCGAAGCGTACGCCGACAAGGTCCGCTCGGAGCTGGAGGAGGCCGACCGTCTGCTGGCTTCGGAAGCGCTCCCGTCATCGAGCGGCGATCCGTTCGCGGCGGTGATGCTCGTCAAGGGGCTGCCTGGACCTGCCGAGACGGCGGGGGACGCAGCGGTCACGGGGCGCGATGGAGACGCTGCGGGAAAGGCGCTTCAGGCCCTCGGGTTCGACCCGGAATCCACGTTTCGCACGCTTGCGCGCGCCGATCGCGCGAACCCGGACGAGCTCGTGTACGCGCGGTTGAGACTTCAGGTCGAGGCGGTCGATCCTGACGTGGTCGTCGCGCTCGATTCCGTGGCGGCGGCCGATGTCGCAGGCGCGCTCGGCATCGCACGGCTCGAGACGGGCGTGCCGATGGACGACGCGGGCCGGATCCTGCTTGCCGTCGATGGGCTCGAGGCATCGCTCGACGACGAGAAGCGCAAGCGGCGGGTCTGGTCGCAGTTCAGGAAGCTGGCTCCGCGCGGTCCGGCGTGGTGAGCGGGGGCTCAGTCCTCTTCGATCTCCTCGATAGCGCCCATCGGGCACTCCTCCATGCAGGCCGCGCATCCGGTGCAATCATCATCGTTGACCGACACGGTCGTGTCTCCCACGATCTCGAGCACGCCTTCGGGACATGCGTCCACGCAGATACCGCAGGCGGAACAGTCATCCGTGTTGATCGTCGGACGGGGCATACTGCCTCCTTCAAGAATCGCGTGCATCGTGCGGTGGTCATCGCACGACACTGTACCGACGCAAGCGGATGATGTAAAGGTGACATTCGGACCTTCACCGAGCGCCGGTGAGGTTCGGTTCTTCGGCAGATGGGTATATAGCACAACGGTGCAGAAAACTTGACAAGAAGAGACTGAGATTCTACGTTCTCAGCCACGTAGAGACGTGTACGCGCCGACAGGCATCGGTCTGACCGGCGCGCGATGAAAGGAGAAAGCAGATGGGCAAGATCCTGGGCATCGACCTGGGCACGACGAACTCCGCTGTCGCGGTGCTCGAAGGTGGAGAGCCGACGATCATCATCAACGCCGAGGGCGATCGCACGACGCCGTCGGTTGTGGCGTTCCGCAAGGATGGGGAGCGCGTCGTAGGCAAGGCTGCCAAGAACCAGGCGATCACGAATCCAGAGAACACCATCACTTCGATCAAGCGCTTCGTCGGTCGTCGTTTCGAGGAGACCGTTTCAGAGCGCAAGACCGTTGCGTATGAAGTCAAGAAGGGCAAGGACGGTCGCGCGATCGTTGAGATCGAGGGCAAGAACTACACGCCCGAGGAGATCTCGGCGATGACGCTGCAGAAGCTCAAAGCCGATGCGGAGGCATACCTCGGCGAGACGGTGACCGAGGCGGTCATCACGGTTCCGGCCTACTTCAACGACATGCAGCGCCAGGCC
>CAMTXY010000241.1:0-2426 GCA_947085795.1 uncultured Actinomycetes bacterium
ACGACGGCGTTGCCCTGCAGCAGCGCAGACCCCTGGCGGCCCTGGAAGCGGTGGAGCGAGCTGAGCGGCTCGACCCACGCAATCCTGCGGTTGCCTACTGGCGCGGCTGGCTGCATCTCAGCCAGGGCCAGATCGAACTGGGGCGACACGCACTGGAACGCAGTCTGGCGCTAGCGCCAAAATACATAGAAGCTTTGCAGGCGCTCATCGGACTCGAAATGCAATCCGGGCGACGCGAGCGCGCCCTGGAGCTCCAGCATCGCCTCATCGCTGCGGCCCCCTCCCGGCTCTACGTCGAATGGGCACGGCTGGGCGAGCTCTATTTTTCGCTGGGCGAATTCGAACGCGCGGCAGAAGCCTTCGACCGCTCGCTCGAACTCGAGGACCTGCTCGAGCGCAGCGGCAACGTCCACAAGCTGCGCGAGATCCGCAACATCTCCGATCTCGCCGAGGTCTTCTACGTGCGTCAGAAGCGCCCGAAGGGCCTCGGCCACGCGGTGCTGTGCGGTGCGCCGTTCACCGGCAGCGACCCCTTCTTCGTCATGCTGGGCGATGTGCTCGTGCCCAACAACGACTGCCTGCCCAAGCTCAAAGACGTCCATGCGAGATACGGCGGTTCGGTTCTCGCGGTCACACCGGTCGAGCAGCAGTACGTCTCGCGCTACGGCGTGATCTCCGGCCGCGAGGTCGAACCTGGCGTGTGGGAGATCAACGATCTGGTCGAGAAGCCGCCCGCCAACGAGGCGCCGAGCAACCTGGCCATCTTCGGCAGGTACCTGCTCACGCCGAAGGTCATGGAGATCCTGCCGAAGATCGAGCCCGGCCGGGGACACGAGATCCAGCTTACCGACGCGCTCAGGCAGGTCCTGCGCGAGGAGGAGATCTACGCCGTGCGGATGGATTGCGTCGGCTACGACACCGGCAATATCCTGTCGTGGCTCGAGACCAACATCGCGCTCGCGCTGCAGACCGAGGAGTTCGGCGACCAGTTGAGGGAGAGCCTCAAGCGGCTGCTGGGCTAGTGTGGCGCTGCGCTAAACGGATTCCGTCATAGCGTAGAGATCGCTCAAGGCGGCACCGGCGGCGGGATAGAGTCCCTTACCGCCCCCAGCGCGCCGGGTTCTCGGCCACATAGTAGCGGCGCTGCGGATCGTTGGGGCTGCTGCCGAGTTCGACCACGAGTCCGAGGTCGATGAGACGTCGCAGGCGCGTGCGCGTTGCGCGCGGCGTGCGGCCTATGTGCGCGGCCACTTCGCTCGTGGAGAGCCCGCGTGAAGCCCGAAGCGCCTTAAGCGCCGCGGTGTCGAGCTCGTCGATGTGCGACGGCTCGTCCCGCGCGGCTATGAGCGTCACGCGGAAGTGCGTGCCGACCTCCTCGAGGAGCGGCGATGCCATCCCGGCGACCTGGCATGCGTCACGCATCCGGCCGATCCCGCTGCCCCACTGCTCGATGAGGCCGAGTTCGCGAAACACGCGGGCCATCACGCGGTTGCGCACCTTCGACACACCGCCGAGGAGGTCAGGGATGGTCAGCCCCGGCACGAGTAGGCCAGGGCTCTCGATCTCGAGCCGGTCTTCGAAGATCGCGATGCGCACCGGAGCTCCCCGCTGTGAATAGTCGGCGTGAACAACCGCGTTGATGACGGCCTCGCGCACCGCGACTGGCGGGTATTCGGGCACCTCGATTCTGCGGGTGCCATGCAGCTCGTATCGGAGTGACGTGTTGCGCGTGATGAAGGCCAGCGCATGGTCGATCGCGGATGTCGGATACGAGCGGATGTCGGCCGTATCGATGATGTTGCTCTTGCTCGTCCCCCGGAAGCGACCGGCCTGGATCCAGGCGTCGGGAAACCGGTCGAGACGGTGCTGGCCGAAGAGCAGCACGCCACCTGTGGTCGGCACCACGTGGCCCTGGTGGTCTGTGACCAGGCGCAGAGCACGTAGGTCACGCCGCCCGATCTCCCGCATGCCGAGGAACGCTTCGCGCACCGCAACGAGATCGATCTCGGTCGCGTCGAGATCGGGGAGCGGCTGTTCGTCGAAGCCCTCACCGCGCGCGCCACGTGCGAGTTCGGCGGATAGCAACGGATCCGCCCGCCGGTTGGTCGAGCCGACACGCACATAGGTTCCGGCCTCCGGCCCCGAAGTGGTGACGTGGTACGGGCGCGACGGTCCAGGGTGGACGTGCAGAGCGATCACATGCGTGTCGCGCCATGGGATGATGTCGATGTCGGGCAGCACACGCGGCGTGATGCCGTCGGAGACGATGTTCGCGAGCCGTTCCTCGGCATCGAGCGTGTCGGGTATCCCGCACACCGCCCCAGCGCGGTCCTCCACGCCGAAGACGATGGTGCCACCGGACGTGTTGGCGAACGCGCATGCCGTACCCAGCACTGGCAGGTGTGACGACATGTCGCGCTTGAACT
>CAMTXY010000242.1:0-3152 GCA_947085795.1 uncultured Actinomycetes bacterium
CAAAAAGTGGCAATTGTTGGACCTTCGGGCGCCGGGAAAGGGACACTTGTCCGGGCTCTGCTCGACAGGGTCCCTGACCTTTGGCTCTCCGTGTCGGCGACCACCCGGCCGCCACGTCCGGGCGAGATCGACGGGGTGCACTATGTCTTCCTCTCCGCCGAGGATTTCGATCGCGTGATCGGCGAAGGGGGTTTCCTCGAGTGGGCCGAGGTGCATGGGAACCGCTACGGTACGCTCAGACAGCCGGTCGAGGAGTGTGTCGCCAAAGGATGCCAGGTGCTTCTCGAGATCGACCCGCAAGGTGCGCAGCAGGTGAAACGCGTGATGCCCGGCTCGATTCTCGTGTTCATCGAAGCGCCTTCCATAGAGGAGTTGAAGCGTCGTCTCTCGGTACGCGGAAGCGAGACGCCTAAGCAGATCGAGTCGCGCATAGCCACTGCGATTCGGGAGATGGAACTTGCGGGGATATACGACTTCGTGGTAACAAATGACGATGTCGCCCGGGCCACCGACGAGCTCGTGGATATCATCGGCCCCCATACTGACCGGTCGTGACACGCAGCGGCCGCGTTCAAGAAGTAAGGACTGGACACCATGGTCATCAAACCCGAGATAGACCTGCTGCTTTCGAAGGTCGATTCGAAATACACCCTGTGCATTGTTGCAGCGCGTCGGGCCCGCCAGATCAACGACATGATTCATGGTGTACGTGACCAGGCCGTACTCACGATGGCTCCCGCACAGATCGCCGCGCTGACGAGCACCAAACCGCTCACGTCGGCCTTGGAGGAGATCGCGTCCGGCGACATCTCATACGAGCGGGTTCAAGACAGCTACAAGTAGCGATCGCGCGATGTTCGAGCGCGCGGCACTCATCCACTATCACGAGATCGGCCTCAAGGGCCGTAACCGCTCCGCCTTCGAGCGGCGCTTGCGTGATAATCTCGCGGCTTTGCTGGACCTTCCCGGTTCCAATGGCGTCGAACGGATATCAAGCCGCCTGCTCGTGCGCGCACCCGATGGCGCGCGACTTGAGGAGATGCTCGGTCGGATCGCGGTGACACCTGGAGTGTCGAGCGTTTCGCCGTGTTGGATCACATCTCGCCAGGAACACGATATGGACCATGCAGCCCTGCTCGCTGCCGAGGACGACGGCCCGTTTCAGAGTTTCGCAGTCCAGGCGCGGCGTTCGAACACCGATCACCCCGTTACGAGTCTGGAGATGAACAGGCGCATCGGCCGGCATCTGCTCGACCGCACGGGCAAGCGGGTCGACCTCACCTCGCCCGACGTGTGCGTCCGGGTCGAGGTGGTCCAGGGCGAGACCTACATCTACAGCCGCAAGATCGCCGGTCCCGGCGGGTTGCCGGTCGGCAGTTCCGGTACGGTGGTCGCGCTGTTGTCCGCCGGAATCGACTCGCCCGTCGCGACCTGGCGCATCGCGAAGCGCGGGGCGGTGCCGGTGGCGGTGCACTTCTCGGGTAGGCCGCACGTCACAGACCTCTCCGAGCGGCTCGTCTTTCAGATCGGGGAAGTTCTCGAGCGACGCGGCGCGCTCGGCCGAATCTACGTTGTACCCTTCGGGGATCTCCAGCGCGAGATCGCCCTTGCGGCGCCTCCGGCCCTACGCGTCCTGCTCTACCGTCGGCTCATGGTAAGAATCGCCGAAGCCGTCGCCGTCTTCGAGAAAGCCGGTGCGCTTGTGACCGGTGAGTCGCTCGGCCAGGTCGCGTCGCAGACGCTGGAGAACATCGCGGTGGTCGACGAGGCCGCGACGATGCCGGTGCTGCGGCCCTTGGTCGGAATGGACAAGGTCGAGATCATCGACGAGGCACGGAGTCTTGGCACGTTCGATATCTCCACCCAGGTGCATGACGACTGCTGCACGCTGTTCATGCCCCGGTCGCCTGCGACGCGCGCGCGGGTCGCGGACGTGGTGGCCGGTGAGACGGGTCTCGACGTGCCCCGCATGGTCGACGACGCCCTGCGGTCGATGACGTACCGCGACTACGCCTGCCCCGCGTACCGACCCCCGGAACACCTTCCTCCGGGGGTCGTGGCCGAATCGTGAGCCGGGTGATGGGCAAGAAGTCCACACTCAGAATACTCGCGGTTGAGCCGTACTACGGAGGTTCGCACAGGGCCGTTCTCGACGGTCTGGTTTCGCGCATCGATGCTGAGTGGACGTTGATGACCCTGCCGGCGCGCAAGTGGAAGTGGCGGATGCGCGGCGCAGCCATCGGTTTCGCCGCTGAACTGCAGGAGCGGTTCGCCGACAGCGCGTTCGGGGTGGGAGGGCGACCCTTCGATCTTGTGTTCGCGTCGACCTTCGTCAACCTCGCAGAGCTCTATGGCATGGCCGGAGAGGCGCTTCGCGAGGTGCCGTCGATCGTGTACTTCCACGAGAACCAGCTCGTCTACCCGAGTCGGCACACCGCCGAGTGGGATTACCAGTTCCCGCTCACCAACATCACGAGTGCGCTCGCGGCCGATGTATGCGTGTTCAACACGCACTGGAACCTGCGGACCTTTCTTGAGGAGATTCCCGGTTTTATCAAGGCTTTTCCAGACCATCGACCGGCCGGGTTGCCGGAGCGCATCGCGAACAAGTCGCGGGTGATCCCTCCGCCGTTCGATCCGCAGTCGTTCGACGAGATTCTCGGGTCAGCGGGAGCGTTCGGTGCGCCGAGGAGTGAGTGCGTCCGGATCGTATGGCCGCACAGGTGGGAGCATGACAAGAACCCCCGGGAGTTCTTCGATGCGGTGGCCCGCCTCGCTACGGAGGGTCTGTCGTTCGAGGTCGCCGTCGCCGGTCAGGAGTTCCGCGAGACCGGTGACGCGATGCGGGAGGCTGCGACGATCCTCGGCGGCCGGCTCGTGCACGCCGGGCAGCCCGGTTCGCGTGTCGAATATGCCGATCTGCTGTGCCGAAGCGATGTAGCGGTCTCGACGGCGATCAACGAGTTCTTCGGACTGGCCATGATCGAGGCGTGCTATGCAGGATGCGCGCCGCTCGTTCCCGACAGGCTCGCATATCCCGACATCTATCCGCTCGTCTATCGCTATACCGACGTGGATGACCTCGCAGGGCGGCTGCGAGCGTCGATCCTCACCCGGCCGGTGCCGGGTGAAGCGCGCGAACTCGCCGAGAG
>CAMTXY010000243.1:0-4340 GCA_947085795.1 uncultured Actinomycetes bacterium
GGGCGACAGTCTCGTGTGCTTCGTACGCGATGTCGTCGCGCCGGCCAACTGAGTCCGACTTGTTCTGCTGCGTCGGGCTGAGAACCTGAAGGACAAGGGGGGACCGCTTCGCCGTGACATTATGCTCGTGTTCATCGGCCACTCCACGTGCGCAGAATGGCACTCGAGCCGCTAGTCTAGTCGACGGTTCTGAGATGGGAACAATGATCCGGCAGACGCGTCATACCGCCGGCCTCGCCCTTGAAGACGTGGGCGAGGTGCTCCCCGCCGCCGCCCCACTTCGGGTTGTGCACCCGAATGCACGCCTCCCGGTGGAAGATACCCACGGCCCATGCGGCTCCTCGGCTCGTCGCTCCCCAGGTGCTTCGCGTTCTCCTCGGCGGGCATGGTCGGGCGTCGGAGTGATGCTTGCCCATGCGTCAGTGCGCACTGAGGTTATGTGAAGCACAGCGCATGGTGAGCTCGGGGTGCTGTTGCCGGAGGAGTAGGGGCCGCGCAGCGTGTCAGACCCTGCCGCTACAGTGCAGCGCGTCCGGCACGACGGCACACGGGGGGCGCCACATGACCGCCGCAGATGAACTGAACCGGCTCGAGGAGATGCTCAAGCAGTCACCGCTGCCCACAGCCGAACGCGGGTGGTGCGGAGCAGGTGTCATCATCTGCAGCGAAGCTCAGCCTGGCGATGCGGAGAGCACCTACCCGCAGTTCGTAATCACCCCACATGCACTCGGGCTGTCGTGGACAGTCGAAGGCATCCGTGATGCGTTCGCCAGCGAACCCGCGATTGACCACGTGCAAGCACGACTTCTACGGACGCTTGGCCGCTGCCGCGAACGCCTGTCTCGAGCGCGGGCCTGGGGCGACGGACACCGCCCTCTGCGCGGCCGTCCTAAGCGAAGCCCGGGCGATGCTCGGTGAGATGGAGCGGGGGGAGTTCTAGGGGTGCAGCTGTCGTTCCTCCGGCTCGGCCAAGAAGAACCTGTGCCTCACCTCCCCCAGGCGATGGTTTGGTTGGATTCGGGTAAGCAACGTCGGCGATGATGTCTACGAACCGGAGTACGTTCGGGGGGAGTTGCATGACTATCGCTGAGGTGGTCTGTCCCGTCGACACTAGACATACTCACCATGTGAGTGATATTACTCACACTATGAGTGAGAATCCTTTGCAGTCGATCTTCTCATCGCGAACTCTGGTCCGCGCGCTTTCGGTGTTCCTACTCGACCCCGAACGCACGTACTACCAGCAAGAACTGCTGCGATTGACCGGTGGCCCGCTGCGCCCGCTCCAGCTGACGCTCGAGAAGCTCGCTGCCGCCGACCTCATCACCACGCGGCGCAATGGCCGGCAGGTCTACTATCGCGCCAACGCGCTGAACCCCGTCTTCGGCGACCTCAAGTCAGTGTTCGAGAAGTCGTTCGCGCTTTCCGATGTCGTTCGCGCCGCATTGCAGCCGATCGCTCCCGAAATCCGCCTCGCCTTCCTCTACGGCTCGGCCGCGTCCTATGGATTGCGCACGTCCAGCGATGTCGACCTGTTCGTCATCGGCACGACAGCCCGCAAGACTATCGCATTAGCGCTCGGCGATACTGAGAGCAGACTGCGGCGCGAGATCAACGTCTCTCTCTACGACCCGGAGCGCTTCGCCCAAGCCGTCCGAGCGGCCGATCCGTTCGTACTCGACGTGCTGTCACGGTCAAAGACCTGGCTGGTGGGTGACGAACATGGGCTTGCAGCACTGGCTCGCTGCCGGCTCCCTCAAGACCCACCAACCCAGCCGGGCGGAGATACAGCGCCTCCTCGCCGTGGTGGACCGCGACCTGAAGGATGCGAGTGTCAGAGGGTTGTCGGATGACCGGCGATTTGCGACCGCCTACGCCGCGGCACTCCAGCTCGCCACAATCGTGCTGCGCGCTAGTGGACATAGGGCATCCTCCAGCGCAGGTGGCCACCACTGGCGGACTATCAGTCTCCTGCCGACGCTCATGGGCGAGCAACAGAAGCCCCGGAAGGTGTATCTGGATTCGTGCCGCAGGACCCGAAACGAGGCTGACTACAATCGTGTCGACGTCGTTTCGGAATCGGATCTCGTCGAGTTGCTCGAAGACACCTTGCACTTCCGCAACGACGTGCTGACGTGGCTGGCGGACGAGCATCCGGACCTGAGCTAGTCTCTACCTCGGCCCTTCGGGTTACCGTCCCAACTGTCCGAGAAACAGCTCGGATCGACCCATCCTGCGAGCGATTGACAATCCGCGGTCTTCGGACGGCGAACCGCCTCGACTTCTACCCCAACGTCCGACGCACGTCCTTCATCAACATCATCAGATGTCGGGCGCACCGACGAGGCTCCCCTTACGCCCGCGGGAAGAACGGGTTCACCCGCCGCTCGCGCCCGATGGTGGTCTCGGCGCCGTGGCCAGGGTGTACGAGCACGTCGTCGGCGAGTGGAGCGAGTCTCTGCGCGATCGAACGCCTGAGCGCGGCGCCGTCTCCTCTCGGGAAATCCGTCCTACCGACGCTGCCCGCGAACAGGGTGTCTCCCGAGAACAGATGCCCTTCGCCGAGAAGGCAGATGCATCCGGGCGTATGACCCGGGGTGTGAAGGACCTCCAGACTCACCCCCCCCGCCTCGATGGTGTCGTCGTCGTGCAACTCACGGCCAGCGGGTGGCGCGGTGACATCGAACCCGAACTGTGCCGCACCCGTACCCGAAACCGACGTGATCCACGGCGCGTCGGCCGCATGCACCTGCAGCACCCCGCCAGCCGCAGCCATGACCTCACTCGCAGCCGCCAGATGGTCGAAGTGCCCGTGGGTGAGCGCCACGACTGAAACCGGGCGGCCGCGCAGAGCCTCAAGTATCACTTGAGGCTCATCTGCGGGATCGATGACGATGACCGGCCCGCCAGTCCCGTCGGAGACGAGCCAGCAATTCGTCTCCAGAGGGCCGAGGACGAGTCTTAGGATGTTCATCGGTTACCTTTCCTGCGTGCCGCGTGCTCGCCGGGCATCATGCGCTCGGCCTCGAACACGCTGTCTATAGCGCGAACGTTGCGCAGCAAAGACGGGAGCTGATCCATATTGCCGAGCTCGAACAGGAACCGCATCGTGACGATGCCGTCTTTCGAGGTCGCGACGTTCGCCGACAGCACGTTGACGCCAGCCTCCGCGAGCGTCGACGTGACCTCCTGCAACAGCCGCATCCTATCGATCGCCTCGATCACGATCTCGACCTGGTATATCGTGTCGCGACCCAGGTCCCACCCGACGTCGATCAATCGTTCGGGCTGGGCAAGCAGGTCCCGGGCGTTCGGACAGTCCCCGCGGTGCACCGAGACGCCCCTGCCGCGCGTGACGAAACCGACGATTTCATCTCCAGGCACAGGGGTGCAACACCGAGCGAGACGGACGAGCACGTCGTCGATACCCTTAACCTTGACTCCAGCTCCACTCTTGCGGCGGCGGTATTCCTTCGGCGGACGCATCGGTTGGTTGAGCAGGAACTCGCGAACCTCTGGTTCCTCGACGGTCTTGGGCACTTGCGCCGACATGAGCTTGAGCATCTTGCCGGCTATCTGCTTGGCCGAGACCTTGCCAGAGCCGATGTGCGCGAGCAGGTCGTCGGCGGCTTGGAAGTTCATCTCCGACGCGACCTGGTCAAGGGCGCGGTGCGACGCCGAGGATGACAGGCCGAGACCGTGTTTGCGCATGACCTTCACGAGTTCGTCTTTGCCCCGGACGAGGTCGTCTTCCCTGCTCGCCTTGGAGAAGTGGTTGCGTATCTTGGAGCGGGCACTGCTCGTCTTGACGATGTTGAGCCAGTCCCGGCTCGGCCAGGAGTTCTTGTTCGTGAGGATGTCGACCCGGTCGCCCATCTGCAGCTCATAGCCGAGCGAGGCGATCGCGCCGTTGACTTTCGCGCCAACGCAGTGGTGGCCCACTTCCGTGTGGATCGCGTACGCGAAATCGATGGGTGTGGATCCACGACGCAGCGATCTGACGTCCCCTTTGGGCGTGAACACGAAGACCTCGTCCTCGAACAGGTCGATCTTGAGCGCCTCCATGAACTCGCGCGGATCCTTGAGTTCGGTCTGCCACTCGAGCATCTGGCGCAGCCAGGCGAGGCGCTCGTCGAAGCTCTCGTCGCCGCGGACGCCTTCCTTGTAGCGCCAGTGCGCGGCGATGCCGTACTCGGCGGTGCGGTGCATCTCCTCGGTCCGTATCTGGATCTCAAGGGGTCGACCCGCGGGACCGATGACGGTCGTGTGCAGCGACTGGTACATGTTGAACTTGGGCATCGCGATGTAGTCCTTGAAGCGCCCCGGCACGGGCGACCACA